>DATDNV010000133.1:0-12942 GCA_036518075.1 Thermoanaerobaculia bacterium | reverse complement strand
TCGGATCGACGCGAGCTGGCGCGGCGTCTCGCTCGCGAGATTCGAGGCGAGGTCCGGTTCGACGATGGATCGCTCGCCTTGTACGCGACCGACGCTTCCAACTACAGACAGGTCCCGATCGGAGTGGTGCTGCCGAAGGATCGCGACGATCTGATCGCGGCGATCGGCGTTTGTCGCGCGCTCGGCGCGCCCATCGTCTCGCGCGGGGGCGGCACCTCGCTCGCCGGGCAGGCCTGCAACGCGGCGGTCGTCATCGACACCTCGAAGTACTTCCACCACATTCTTCAAATCGATCCCGAGCGGCGGCGGGCGATCGTCGAGCCCGGAGTGATCCTCAACGAGCTCAATCGCGCGGCGTCCCGGCACGGCCTGACGTTCGGGCCGGACCCCGCGAGCCGATCGCAATGCACGCTGGGAGGAATGATCGGAAACGACTCCTGCGGCGTCCACTCGGTCATGGCCGCGTTCGCGGGCGAGGGGCCGAAGACGGCGGACAACGTGGCGGAGCTCGAGGTCTTGACCTACGACGGCGCGCGGCTGCGCGTCGGCAAGACCACTGACGAAGAACTGTCCGGAGCGATGGCCGCGGGTGGCCGGCGCGCCGAGATCTATCGAGGTCTCGCCGCTCTGCGCGATCTCTACGCGCCGCTGATTCGCTCGCGGTATCCGGACATTCCCCGGCGCGTCTCCGGATACAACCTGCCCTACCTCCTGCCCGAAAAGGGTATGCACGTCGCGCGAGCGCTCGTGGGGTCGGAGGGCACTTGCGTGACTGTGCTCGAGGCGACGCTTCAACTGATCGAGAGTCCGGCTGCGCGCGCGCTCTGCGTCGCCGGCTTTCCGGACGTCGTGGCCGCGGCGCAAGCCGTGCCGCAGATCCTGACCTATCGTCCGATCGGCCTGGAGGGATTCGACGACCGCCTGGTCGCGGACACGAGAACGGTCGGAGCGAACGCGGCGGGCTTGGAGCTCCTGCCGCGGGGAAATGGATGGCTCGTGATCGAGACGGGAGGGACCACGAGCGGCGAGGCCCGAGCCCGCGCGCTCAAGCTCGAGATCGACCTGCGCCGCACCGGCGCCGTCGACACCCGCGTCTACGCGGACGCGGCGCAGCAGGCGTCGGTCTGGAGCGTGCGCGAGTCGGCGCTCGGGGTCACCTCTCACGTGCCCGGCCGGCAGAGCTTATGGGAGGGATGGGAAGACTCCGCCGTCCCGCCGGAGAAGCTGGGCGACTACATGCGCGGCCTTCGCGCGCTGCTCGAGCGGTACGGATTCGAAGGCGCCTTCTACGGACATTTCGGCCAGGGCTGCCTCCACACGCGGATCAACTTCGACTTCCACACGAGCGCGGGGATCGGAGCCTTTCGGGCATTCCTCGACGACGCCGCCGACCTCGTCCTGGCGCATGGCGGCTCGCTCTCCGGCGAGCACGGCGACGGGCAAGCGCGGGCGGAGCTGCTTCCGAAGATGTTCGGGACTGAACTCGTCGAAGCGTTCCGCGAGTTCAAGCGGCTCTGGGACCCCCAGGGCAAGATGAACCCGGGCAAAGTCGTCGACGCCTACGCGATCACCGATCATCTCCGGCTCTCCGCCGATTCGTCGACGTCGGCGGCGACGCAGTTTCGCTATCCCGCGGATCAAGGCGATCTCGGGCGCGCACTCGAACGCTGCGTCGGCGTGGGGAAGTGCCGGCGGCTGGACGGCGGAGCCATGTGCCCGAGCTTCATGGTTACGCGCGAGGAGGCCCATTCGACCCGCGGCCGCGCGCATCTTCTCTTCGAGATGTTGCGCGGGGAGACGATCCGCGGTGGCTGGCGGGACCGGCGCGTCAAAGAGGCGCTCGACCTGTGCCTCGCCTGCAAAGCCTGCAAGACCGAATGTCCCGTCAGCGTCGACGTGGCGACGTACAAGGCCGAGTTTCTTTCCCACTTTTATGCCGGCCGGCTGCGCCCCCGCGCCGCCTACGCGATGGGCCTCGTTCACCGCTGGGCGCACTGGGGCTCTCGGGCGCCGGGTCTTGCCAACTGGCTCACGCAAACGCCGGGCATTTCGGCGGCGATCCGGCGGCTCGCGGGGATCTCACCGGATCGGAATCTTCCGGAGATTGCGCCGCAAACCTTCCGCTCGTGGTTCTCGCGGAGAGAACGGCCGGGGCCTGCGCCGCGCGGCTCATCCGCCCGTTCGCGATCCCTGCCGGAATCCTCCGGTCGCCGCGTTCTTCTCTGGCCGGACACGTTCAGCAACTACTTCCAGCCGGAAACCGCGCGGGCGGCGGTGGAAGTCCTCGAGTCGGCGGGGTTCGAGGTCGCGCTTCCGATCCCGCGGCTCTGCTGCGGCCGGCCTCTCTATGACTTCGGGATGCTCGGCCTCGCGCGGAATCTGCTGATTCGTGCGCTCGACGCTCTCCGGGAGGAGGTTCGCCGAGGGACGCCGATCGTCGTTCTGGAGCCGTCCTGCGCGTCGGTCTTTCGGGACGAGCTGCCGAATCTCCTCGCAGACGATCCGGATGCGGCTCGACTCGCCGCTCAGATCCATCTCCTGGACGAGTTTCTCGGGCGGCACCCGGACCGCTGGCCGCCCGGCCGGCTCGGCGGACGCGCCCTCCTCCAGGTGCACTGCCACCAGAAGTCGCTCCGCGGCTCTTCGTCCGCTCAGATGGCGCTCGAACGGCTGGGCCTCGGCGTCGAACAACCCAACGAGGGCTGCTGCGGCATGGCCGGAGCGTTCGGATACGAGGCCAGTCACTCGGCGATCTCCCTGCAGATCGCCGGACGCGCTCTGACGCCCGCTCTTCGCCTCGCTCCTGAAGGCACGCTGCTCGTTGCGGACGGATTCTCGTGCCGGCAGCAGATCCATCACCTGACCGGACGGCTGCCTCTCCACTTCGCGCAGGTCTTGCATCGGGCTATGGCGGCCGGTTCCTGAGAGCAGCTGCCCTTGGTCCAATTCGGTTCAGAAGGAATCCCCGTTGCAATAGACTACGGAAAGTTTCGCGTCGAAGGGGGACGGAAGAGCGAGTCGCATGCCGCAAATCTTCCACCGCAGCACCAATACGATCTCGCGCGTCTCGATCTACGGCGCCGTTTTTCTTCTGGCATTCCTGGGGTGGCTCTTCTACACGCTCGAAGCCTCCCCCTATACGACGCAGCAGAACGTCGCGCGCGAGCAGCCGGTCCAGTTCTCCCACGCGCATCACGTCGGAGCGATCGGAATCGACTGCCGGTATTGCCACACGTCGGTCGAGCGCGCCGCCTTCGCGGGGATTCCCCCGGTCAAGACGTGCATGAACTGCCACGCGCAGATCTGGCTGCAGAGCTCCTACCTCGCGCCCGTGCGAGACGCATATCGGGACGACCGTTCGATCGAGTGGGTTCGCGTGCACGATCTGCCGGATTTCGTTTATTTCGATCATTCGATCCACGTCAACAAGGGGATCGGCTGCGAGAGCTGTCACGGGCGCGTGGACGAGATGCCGCTCGTTTGGCAGGCCTCGCGCCTTCAAATGGGCTGGTGCCTCGAGTGTCACCGACATCCGGAGAAGTTCATCCGTCCCAAGTCCGAGGTCTTCACGATGGGATGGGCGCCCCCCGAAGGAATCGACCGGGAGGCGTACGGTCTCGCTCTCATGAAGGCCTACAACCTGCGTGATCGCTCCGTGCTGGAAAGCTGTTCGACGTGCCACCGATGAGAAATTGAGAATCGAGACCAGGAACGTGAGTAGGGACAGACCGCTGCTTCCCGCGTATGGAGCGGAACGGCCTCGCTATTGGCGAAGCCTGGAGGAGCTGCATGGCGCGGGCATCGTTGCCGAGCGCGATTCGGCCGCAGAGCTCGCCGAAGCCGCGGGGCTCGACCGCCGGGAGCTCGTCAAGTACCTCGGCGTTTCCTTCGCGATGGCGGGACTGACCGCCTGCACGCGCCAGCCGGCGGAGAAGATCGTTCCGTACGTGCGGCAGCCCGAGGAGATCGTTCCGGGCAAGCCTCTCTTTTTCGCAACCGCGATGTCTCTGAGCGGCTACGCCACCGGGCTCCTCGTCGAGAGCCACATGGGCCGGCCCACGAAGGCGGAAGGCAACCCGCTGCATCCGGCAAGCCTGGGCGCGACCGACACCTTCAGCCAGGCGGCCCTCTACGACCTGTACGATCCCGACCGGTCCCAGAGCATCACCTATCTGGACGAAATCCGGGCGTGGCCGGCGTTCCTGTCCGCGATGCGCCTCGCCCTGGAGAAGGCGCGCACCAAGAAAGGCGAAGGGCTGCGCATCCTGACCGAAACGGTCGGCTCGCCGACGCTCGGAGCTCAGCTCCTGGCTTTGCTCCGAGAACTTCCCGGGGCGCGCTGGCACCAGTGGGAGCCCAACAACCGCGACCGCGTGTGGGCTGGGGCCTCGGCGGCGTTCGGACAGCCGGCGGAAACCGTCCTGCGCGTCGATCGCGCGGACGTCATCCTCTCGCTCGACGCGGACTTTCTGGCCTGCGGTCCGGGACACCTGCGGTCTGTCCGCGAATTTTCGGCGCGGCGCCGCCCGCGAGACCGGCAAAGATTCAACCGCCTCTACGCCGTCGAATCCACTCCGGGCGTGACGGGCGCCTGCGCCGACCATCGCCTTGCCCTGCGCGCGTCGGACGTCGAAGCGTTTGCGCGGTCGGTCGCGGGGCTCGTCGGCGCAGGCGCCGCCGCGGCAGCGCCGAACGATTTCGCGAGAGCGGTCGCCGAAGACTTGAAGAGCCATCGCGGTCGGAGCCTCGTCGTCGCCGGAGACGACCAGCCGGCGGCCATTCACGCTCTCGCTCACGCGATCAACGCGTCGCTCGGCAACGCGGGAGAGACCGTCCTCGCGACGGATCCCGTTCCCGTGCGCGCGGAATCTCAGATCGATTCGCTCCGGCAGCTCGTCGCCGACATGGACAAGGGTCAGGTCGACACGTTGATCATTCTCGGGGGGAACCCGGTCTTCACGTCCCCGGCCGACGTTGGTTTCGCGCGCGCCTTCGAAAAGGTCGCTCTCCGCATCCACCTCGGCACGCACCAGGACGAGACCTCCGCGCTGTGCCACTGGCACGTGCCGGAAGCGCACTTCCTCGAGTCCTGGAGCGACGCGCGCGCTTTCGACGGAACTGCCTCGATCGTGCAGCCGTTGATCGCCCCGCTCTACGGCGGCAAGACCGCGCACGAAGTCCTCGCGGCGCTTTCCGATCAGCCCGAGTTCAGCTCGCACGACCTCGTCCGCGAGTACTGGAAAGACAAACTCTCCGGGGACTTCGAGACCGCGTGGCGCCGCGCGCTGCACGACGGCGTGATCGCGGGGACGGCCTTCTCTCCCAAGTCGCTCCCGTCGCCGAAGAGCCTGCCGCCCTCGAGCGCGAGCGCGCCGAATCCCGAGCCGGGTGCGGTCTCTCTCGAGATCCGTTTCCGCCCTGATCCGACCATCTACGACGGCCGATTCGGCAACAACGGCTGGCTTCAGGAGCTACCCAAGCCGATTTCGAAGCTGACCTGGGACAACGCGGTCATGCTGGCACCGAAGACGGCCGAACGTCTTTCGCTCGCCAACGAGGAGGTCGTGAAGCTCGAGTATCTCGGGCGGTCGATCGAGGCGCCGGTATGGATCCTGCCCGGACACGCCGAAAACGCCGCCACTCTCCACTTCGGCTACGGCCGGACACGCGCCGGCAGGCTCGGGACCGGCGTCGGGTCCAACGCCAACGCGCTGCGAACGGCCGACGCGCCGGCGGGAGGCCACGGACTCCAGATCGTCAAGACCGGACGAACTTACAGTCTCGCCACCACTCAAAATCACGACGTGATGGAGGGCCGGGCCCTCGTGCGGTCCGCGACGCTCGAGGAGTTCGAGCGGCACCCGAAATTTGCGCACGAGATGGCGGAGGAGCCGGAACCCGACATGACGATGTACGCCTCCTACCCGCGGAACGAGTATGCCTGGGCCATGGCCATCGACCTGAACGCGTGCACCGGCTGCAACGCCTGCGTCGTGGCCTGCCAGGCGGAAAACAACATTCCCTTCGTCGGGAAGGACCAGGTCTCGCGCGGGCGGGCCATGCACTGGCTGCGCATCGATCGCTACTACTCCGGAAGCCCGGACAATCCGACGACGCACCACCAGCCGCTGCCCTGCATGCAGTGCGAGAACGCTCCGTGTGAGCTCGTCTGTCCCGTCGGCGCCACCGTCCACAGCGCCGAGGGATTGAACGACATGGTCTACAACCGCTGCGTCGGCACGCGGTACTGCTCGAACAACTGTCCCTACAAGGTAAGGCACTTCAACTTCTACCACTACTCGACGAAATTCCGGGCGCCATCGATGCGGATGCTCGCCAACCCCGACGTCACGGTGCGCTGGCGCGGAGTGATGGAGAAGTGCACCTACTGCGTCCAAAGGATCAACGAAGCGAAGATCACGGCGGAGAAGCGAGACCGGCGCGTCCGCGACGGAGAGATCGTCACCGCCTGCCAGCAGGCCTGCCCGGCCGAGGCGATCGTCTTCGGGGATCTCGCGGACTCCGAAAGCCGGGTCGTTCGACGCAGGAGCACTCCCGTCAACTATTCGCTTTTGGGAGAGCTCGGCACGCGTCCGCGCACGACCTACCTCGCCGAGGTCCGAAACCCCAACCCGGCGCTCCTGGCCGAAGAGAGCAAACGATCGTGAGCGACCGGCGCGAATCGAGGTACGTCCCCGTCATCGAGCCCGGGCACACGTTTGCCTCGGTGACCGACAAGATCTCCTCGATCGTCCTCGGACGAAAGACACCGCTCTTCTGGGTCGTCGGCTTCGGAATCGGCTTCGCGCTCACCATGGGAATGCTCTACGCGGTGGGCGTCCTCTTCTTCCGAGGAATCGGAGTCTGGGGCGTCAACGAGCCGGTCGGCTGGGGATTCGCGATCGTCAATTTCGTCTGGTGGATCGGGATCGGGCACGCCGGAACGCTGATCTCCGCGATCCTTCTGTTGCTGCGCCAGGAGTGGCGCACTTCGATCAACCGATTCGCCGAGGCGATGACGCTCTTCGCCGTTGCCCAGGCGGGCCTCTATCCGATTCTGCACCTGGGGCGGCCCTGGCTCGCTTACTGGCTGCTGCCCTATCCCAACACGATGGCGCTGTGGCCACAGTTCAGGAGTCCTCTCGTCTGGGACGTGTTCGCGGTCTCGACGTACGCCACCGTGTCGCTGCTTTTCTGGTACGTCGGTCTCATTCCGGATCTAGCGACGCTCCGAGACCGCGCCAAGAAGAAGACCGCACAGATCATCTACGGCATGCTCGCGATGGGCTGGCGAGGCTCGGCGATGCACTGGCACCGCTACGAAATGGCATATCTGCTGCTCGCCGGAATCGCCACGCCGCTCGTCGTTTCGGTCCACACGGTCGTCAGCTTCGACTTCACGATCGGGATCATCCCCGGATGGCATTCGACGATCTTTCCTCCCTACTTCGTCGCCGGCGCCATCTACGGCGGCTTCGCCATGGTCCTGACGATCGCGATTCCTCTGCGCACTCTCTATCACCTGGAAGACTTCGTCACGCTGCGCCACTTGCGCAACATGGCCAAGATCCTGCTGGCGACGGGCCTCATCGTCGGCTACGGCTACATGGTCGAGATCTTCATGTCCTGGTACAGCGGAAGCCCCTACGAAAAGTACATGACCTGGAACCGGATGACCGGCCCCTACTGGGCGGTCTTCTGGGGCCTGATGCTCTGCAACATCGTCACGCCTCAGTTTCTCTGGTTCCGCTCGATCCGCTCCAATCCGTGGGGGCTCTGGGTCATCGCGCTCATCGTCAACGTCGGGATGTGGCTCGAGCGATTCGTGATCGTCGTCACGAGCCTCCACCGCGACTACCTGCCTTCCTCCTGGGGCATGTACTTCCCGACGAAGTTCGACTGGATGACTTACGTCGGAACGATCGGATTCTTCGTCGCCCTCTTCTTCCTCTTCATTCGTTTCCTGCCGATGATCTCGATCTTCGAAATGCGCACCCTCGTCCCCGAGGCCGAGCTGGCCCCCGCGGACGGGAAACGAAAGGAACCATGAGCACCGAGCACGCGCGGCAGTCCACGCCTCCGGCCCCGCCGGAACGGCCGCCGCTCTACGGCCTCATCGCCGAATTCGAGCGCCCGCAGGAGCTCATCGACGCCGCTCGCCGCGCGCGCGAGCAGGGTTACCGGAAGTTGGACGCGTATACGCCTTACCCGATCCACGAGCTGACGCAGGCGCTCGCCCTGCCGCGAACGAAGCTGCCGGTGCTCGTCTTCATCGGCGGAGCGCTGGGGTGCGGCACTGCCCTGCTGATGCAGTGGTTCGCGGCGGTCGTTCACTATCCGGTCAACGTCGGCGGCCGGCCGCTCGCGAGCTGGCCGTCCTTCATTCCGATCACCTTCGAGCTGACGGTTCTCTTTGCCGCCGGAGCGGCTGTGCTCGGGATGCTCGGCTTGAACGGCCTTCCGATGCCCTACCACCCGATCTTCAACGCGCCGCGATTTGCGCTCGCATCTCGCGACCGGTTTTTCCTGTGCATCGAGGCGAAAGACCCGATGTTCGAGCCGGAGAAGACGTCACGCTTCCTGGCGACGCTGGGAGCCCGGGTCGTGTCGGAAGTGGACGAATGATTACAGATTCAAAATTCAAGATTCAAAATTGGGGCAGACGGCGTCCTTCGATCTTGAATCTTGAATCTGGATTTCTGAATGCCGGCGTGTGCCGCCGCGTTGCGATCTCGATCCTGATCGCCACACTCGGCGGCGCATGTCGGCAGGAGATGTACGACCAGCCCAAGTACAAGCCGCTCGCCGAGAGCAACTTCTTCGCGGATCACCGCACGTCGCGCCCGATCCCCGACGGAACGGTCGCGCGCGGCTGGTTGAACGCGGATTCGAAATATTACGAGGGAAAGGTCGGCGATCAGCTCGTCTCGGCGCTGCCGATGAGACTGACGCGGGAGCTGCTGACCCGCGGGCAGGAGCGATACAACATTTTCTGCTCACCCTGTCATGACCGGACCGGCAACGGGCGTGGGATGGTCGTCCGGCGCGGCTACCAGCCGCCGCCATCGTTCCACATCGAGCGGCTCCGCGACGCGCCGGTCGGGCACTTCTTCGAGGTGGCGACTCACGGACTGGGCGCGATGCCCGACTACGCCTCGCAGATACCGGTGGAAGACCGCTGGGCGATCGCCGCCTACATCAAGGCGTTGCAGCTCTCGGAGTGGGCGCCCGTGTCCGACGTTCCCGCCGACAAGCGTTCCGCGTTGTCTCAACCGCCGCCCGCCTTCCCCGCTCCGATCGAGCGCGAGTCGGGACAGGAAAGCCGCAACAAGCCGGTGGTCCGATGAATCCGAACATTTCCGACGCTCTCGCCGATTCGATCGATCGCGTGCGCCGTCCCGCGCTCGCCGTCGGGATTGTCGCCCTGATCGCGTCCGCGGTGGGCGCCTGGGCGACGCCCGATGGATTCTTCCGCGGCTACCTCTTCGGCTACATCTTTTTCGCGGGGCTGGCTTTGGGTTGCATGGCGGTCGTCATGCTCCAATACCTGACCGGCGGAGCCTGGGGAATCCCGATTCGGAGGCTGCTCGAGTCGGGCACCCGAACGCTTCCCTTAGTCGCGATCCTGTTTCTTCCCATCGCGTTCGGTCTGCGCCGGCTGTATCCCTGGTCGCGTCCGGAGGTCGTCGCGCAGGATCACCTGATCGCCGCCAAGCACGCCTACTTGAATGTCCCCTTTTTCCTCGGCCGCGCGATCCTCTACTTCGTCGTCTGGATCGGCGTCGCCTATTTCCTGAACCGCTGGTCGCTGGAGCAGGATCGCGGCTCGAGCCCGGCCCTCTCGCGCCGGCTCCAGCGTCTGTCGGCGGCTGGAATCGTCCTCTACGGACTGACCGTGACGTTCGCTTCGATCGACTGGGTCATGTCGCTGGAGCCTCACTGGTTCTCCACGATGTACGGGGTCCTCTACATCGCCGGCCAGGCGCTGAACGGGCTCGCCTTCATCACGGCCGTGCTCATCCTGATGGCGGGACAGAAGCCGTTTTCCGAGTTCGTCCGCTCCTCCCACTATCACGACCTCGGCAAGCTGATGCTCGCCTTCGTGATGTTCTGGTCCTACGTCGCCTTCTCGCAGTACCTGATCATCTGGGCCGGCAATCTGCCCGAGGAGATTCCCTGGTATCTTCGAAGGCTTCACGGCGGGTGGGGCTGGATCGGCGTTGCCTTGATCGCCCTTCACTTCGCTCTTCCCTTCATCCTCCTTCTTCCCGAAGGAGCGAACCGGAATCCGCGGATCCTCGCTTTCGTCGCGACGCTCGTAGTGCTCATGCGCTTCATCGACGTCTACTGGCTGGTGCGGCCGGTGTTCACGCAGACGACCGCATCGCCGGAGAGCTCGCACTTCCAGATTCACTGGCTGGACGTGGCGGCGCCGGTCGGCATCGGCGGCGTCTGGCTCGCCGTCTTTCTCTGGCAGTTGAAACAGCGGCCGCTCTTGCCGGTGAATGATCCCGAATTTCAGGAGGCGCTCGCGCATGGCGAACACTGAGCGGGCCCCCGACGACGCCGTTCAACGTAGTCGCGACGTCGACCTCCGCGGAGTCATGCTGACAGGCTTCTGGCTCGCGGTCGGCACGATCGCCTCCGCCGTTTTCATCGGCGCGCTCCTCTGGTTTCTCGGGCGCTCCCCAAACCGTGCGGACAAGACGCTTTCGCCGCTCGTGGCCGCCAACCTGCAGCGCACGCCGCCGGAACCTCGCCTGGAGGCCAATCCTGTCGCGCCGCGGATGGAGATGCGAGCCGAGGAGGATTGGGTCCTGGGAAGCTACGGGTGGGTCGACGAGAAAGCGGGAATGGCACGCATTCCGATCGACCGGGCGATGGATCTCCTCGCCGAACGGGGACTGCCGCCCGCCAAGCCGATGGCGGCCGCGCCGACTTTGCCCCCGAGCCCGGGAGGGGCGCGATGAGAAGAACCGGTGCGATTTTTTTCGGGCTGCTCGTGGCGGCGTTCACGCGCGCCGAGACCGCGCGCCCTCCCCTGTTGAAGGACGTCGGGATCGATCAACGCCTGGGCCAATCTCTGCCGCTCGACGCGATCTTCCAGGACGAAGAAGGCCGCGCCGTGAGGCTGGGCCAGTATTTCGTCGGCCGCCCGGTGATCCTCGCGCTCGCCTACTACAACTGTCCGATGCTCTGCACCCAGGTCTTCAACGGCTTGACCTCGTCGCTGCGCGTTCTGTCCTTCGACGCGGGCAAAGAGTTCGAGGTGGTCGCGGTCAGCTTCGATCCCCATGACCGGCCGGCGGATGCCCAGGCGAAGAAGAAACCCTATGTCGAGCAGTATGGCCGCCCGGGGGCGGCCGCAGCCTTCCATTTCCTCACGGGAAGCACGGCCTCCATCGAGCGGCTGACGGAGGCGGTCGGCTTTCATTACCGTTACGACGACAGCATCGGTCAGTTTGCGCACGCGAGCGCGATCTACGTCGCGACCCCGGAGGGAGCGCTGTCCCGCTACTTCTACGGGATCGAATATGCGCCGCGCGACTTGCGTCTGGGTTTGATCGAAGCATCCAACCACCGGATCGGCAATCCGGTCGACCAGATCCTCCTCTTCTGTTTTCACTACGACCCGAAGATCGGCCGGTACAGCGCGGCGGTTCTCTCCGTCGTCCGGTTCGGAGGCATTGCCGCGGTGCTGGTCCTCTCCACTTTCCTGGCGGTGATGTGGCGCCGGGATCGCCGGCGAGACGCCGCCCGGGCCGCCGGTGTCCCTCCCGCCGCGCCGCGCGGTGCCTTCGATCGGAGAAACGCCTAGATGGGCGAGCTGCCGCTCTTTCCGGAGCAGGCCTCGACGATGGCGAGCCGCGTCGACATGCTCTATTTCTACCTGCTTTCGGTCAGCGCATTCTTTTCGCTCCTCATCGCGCTCACCGTCGTCTACTTCGCGATCAAGTACCGCCGCCGCTCGGAAAGCGAGCTGCCGACGGGGGTCGAGGGATCGCTCAAGCTCGAAATCGCATGGAGCGTCATCCCGCTCTTGATCGCCCTGACGTTCTTCTTTTGGGGGGCGAAGCTGTTCTTCGCGATGCATCGCCCTCCCAACGACGCGATGGAAGTCTGGGTCGTCGGAAAGCAGTGGATGTGGAAGATCCAACACGCGGACGGACAGCGAGAGATCAACGAGCTACACGTTCCCGTGGGACGCGCCGTGCGCCTGACGATGACCTCCGAGGACGTCATCCACGATTTCTTCGTCCCGGCGTTTCGGATGAAGCAGGACGTGCTGCCTGGCCGCTATACACACGCCTGGTTTCAAGCCACACGCCCCGGCCGGTACCACATCTTTTGTTCCCAATATTGCGGGACGAAGCATTCGACCATGATCGGCTGGGTGGACGTCATGCCGCCCGCGGACTATCAGGCATGGCTCTCTGGAGGCGCGGCCTCCGAATCGCTCGCCTCCGCCGGAGCCAAGCTCTTCCAGCAACACGCCTGCAACACCTGCCATCGCCCCGATTCGCTCGCCCGGGGACCGAACCTCGAAGGGCTCTTCGGCAAGCAGGTGCAGCTCGCCGACGGCCGCACGGTCCTCGCGGACGAAACCTACATCCGCGAGTCGATCATGAACCCCAACGCGAAAACCGTCGCCGGCTTCCAGCCGATCATGCCCACCTTCCAGGGCCTGATCAACGAGGAAGGGCTGCTTCAGCTGGTCGCCTACATCAAGACCCTCTCCAAACCGAAGGCGCCCGCGGGGGCGTCCCTGCCGCCGTCCGTCAATCAAGCCGCTCCGCCGCCGAAGGAGAAAGGGAAATAATGGCCGCCGCCGTCCTCGAGCCCGAACCGCAAGAGCCCCGGCTGAACTATCTGAACGCCAGCTATGGAATTCGTTCCTGGCTGCTGACTCGAGATCACAAGAGAATCGCGCTCCTCTATCTC
>DATDNV010000132.1:0-3332 GCA_036518075.1 Thermoanaerobaculia bacterium | reverse complement strand
TCCGCAGGCTCAGCTCTTCGGAAGCGGAATCCGCGGCGGACCGGTACCGGTTCAATACGCTCCAGGGGCGCTATATGTCCCTGTGCGAGCGGTGGGAAAAGCTTCAGGCCGAGAAGGAGGGCGGGCGCCGACCGGGAGTCCACGGGGGTTTTGCCAGGGACTCGACGAAGCTGACTCCCACCCCCCCTCCGAAGCCCAACGCACCCGCGGCGAGATCCGTATTAACCGGGAAGGCCTCCAAGACCGAGGAGGATCTTTTTCGTCGCTACGTCGCGGCTCGCCAGGCGCGGGGCGAGGACGTCGCCGGGTACGATCTCGCTCATTTCGTCGAAGGGCTGAACCGGGAACGAGCAAAGTTGAAAGAGCGCTTTGGGGACGTAGCCGTGGAATTCGACGTCGCCGATCGGGACGGAAAGGTCCGTCTCGTGGCGCGCAAGAAGGCGGGCTCGTGAGCTCCAGCTGCCGAGCCCGGACGCGTGGGCTCACAAAGGGGGAAGGATGATGGGCAGGTTGAGGATCGCGGTCTGGGCCACGCTCGCCCTGGCAGTCTCGGCCGCCGCGGTCGAGAAGAAAACGGAAGAGCCCTTCTACCGGCGATTCCTCGTTCCCGGGAATCCCCTGGACGAGAAGATCCTCGATCAGGAGAAACGGGTCGCGGAAAACCCGAATTCGGCCGCTCTGCACAACGACTTCGGGAATCTGCTCGCGCAGCGCCGCTTCCACAAGGAAGCTCGGGAGCAATACGAGATCGCGATGAAGCTGGACAAGAAGAACTACCTGGCTCCGTACAATCTCGGCATCGAGTACGAAACGGAAGGAAATATCTCCCACGCGATCGCCGCCTACGAGAAATCGGCGAACATCAATCGGGGTTTCCCGCCGTCTCTGTTTCGGCTGGGCCGTCTCCTGGAGCGGCAGGGCAAGGAGAGCGAGGCGATCGAGGCTTACTCGAAAGCCCTGCGGATCGACCCGTCCATGCGGGATCCGAAACGAAACCCGCTCGTCGTGGACACGGAACTTCTCCACCGCGTTTCGCTGATCAACTACGAGCAGGACATCGCCACGGCATCCCTCGCGTCGGATGAGCGCTTCGAAGAGGAGGCCCGATTCCGCAAACTTCCCGTCGATCGAACGATCTGGTCGGACGAATCGGTCGAGGGAGAGAAACCCTCCGTGGTCAATCCGACGGTGACGGCTCCACCGCCGACCGCAACGCCGCATCCTCCCGCTCCCGCCGCGGCTCCCCAGCCGATTCCGCCCGGCCCCGGTCAGACGCGGCCCCAGTCGCTGCCACCGCCGGGAGCACCGCCCGTGGGAGCACCGCCCGTTCCGACGCCGCGGCCGGCGATCAACCCGGTGCCTCTTCCGACCTCTCCGCCGCAGTAGCCGCGACGGCGCTCAGTCGAACTGAGCGCGTCCGATCAGAAGCGTGGGTGTTCCTGCCGGATAGGGAACCGGCAGGAACTTTCGGTCGGTTGCGGATCCGGCGATGTCCTGGAGCAATCGGGAGATCCTTCCTCGGGCGCGCGCGCCCGCGACGGGGCCTTGGGCGCGCCCGCCGACGATCGAGACTCCCGTGAACTCCACCTCGTAGCGGTCGGCGTCCAGGTCGACCCGGATGGGCGCCGTGAGAGCGGAGGCGAAGAGGCCGCGCCGCACGGTCGCGAGGAGGTCGAGAGGGGCAACCGAGTCGGCCGCTTCGAAGAAGAGACGCCGAGGCGAGGCCGTGGGCGGCGTTCGATAGGATGGCCGCACTCCGTGGCCAGTGGAGGCCGCGCCGCTCGCCGCGGCGCTTTCCAGATCGCGAAGCCTGCCACGAAGCTCTCCGTTCTCGACCAGAATCACCCGCCGCGTGGGCGTTCCTTCGCCGTCGAAGGGCGCATCCGCCGACGCGTCGTCGATGAGCGAGATCCCCGCGGCACAGAATCGGCTCCGGTTGATCCACTTCGGGATCCGGGCGCCGAGAAAGATCGGCGCGAGGGAGGCCAGCAGAAACGCGCCGACGGCGGGCTCGAGAAGCCACTCTCCACGGCTGACCGGAGAAGGCTGCATCGACAGCGGCAGCACGGCGGCGTCGCAGAGCCGCCGGGCGACGGACGCGACGTCCGGAGGTCCATCCCATCGAAACAGCGCGCGGGCTTCGCAGGACTGGTTGCCCCGGTGGCCGGCCGCGTGGGCGACGCCGTCCAGCCGCCGCGTCGCGATCGTGACGTCGAGCCCTCGAGCGTTCTCGATTTTCTCGATCGTCAGTCCGCGCCGGATGGCGAGCTGCGTCAGCCGTCCTTCGCCTCGAGACTCGGCGGCGAGCATCGTCGAGATCTCCTCGAAGAGTTCCGGAGGCGGTTCGAGCGTCGGCTCCCCGGCGGGCTCGCTGTTTCGAGCCGTTGGCCAATCGAGTCGGGGGCCAGCCGAAAGAGAAACCGCGGCAGCCTCGTCGATCGCCCGCTCCAGCTCCTCCGGGCCGGAACCGGAGGCAAAGTGAAGCCCGTTTCCTTCGAACCAGCGCGCGGCCCAACCCTCCTCGCGCCGCATCGAGACCTGGCGGGAGCGAGGCGACACGAGCGTCTCGCGCGACCGCCCGCTCTTTCGATAAAGCTCCCACTGTCCCGGCGCCCGCCTCTCGAGACCTTCGCGCAGACGCTCGACGCTCATGAGAGCGCGCGAACAGCGACGCGACGCACCAGGACATCGGGCGAGGCGCCCTGAACGGGCACGACCTGTCCGTCTCGCGAGCACCACCCGAGTGGACGGTAGACGCGGACGTCTCGGCCGAGCCCCGCTTCGATCGATTGGAGCGTCGTCAACATGTCACCGGCAAGCAACCCCGGGCCGCATTCGTCCGCCATCCGCCCGCGGCGGACTCGGCGTGCCCTTGGAAAGCGCACGCGAAATCGTCCGCTCGCCGGCTCGACCGACCCGCGGTCGAGTTCGGTAATCCAGAGGCCGGATCCCAGGCGGCGAGCCATGTCGGCGGTGGTCGTCTGGCCTCCGGCGACCAGAATGTTTGCGCCTCGGGCGAGCGGAGCGTCCCAGGCGGCGGCGCGCCGCCCATGCCCGTTCGACGCATCGCGAGAGGCATGGACGCGGCTGGTGAGTCGTCCGGCGATTCGTCCGGCATCGAGGAGTTTCACCGGTCGCGGAGCAACTCCCTCGTCATCCCATTCATATCCGCCGAAGAGATCCAGTCGCGTGGCATCGTCCCGAACGTCGAGCTCCGGAACGGCGACGTGTGCCTGCTCGAGACTCGTCAGGGGAGACTCGCCGCCCGCTTCGAGAGGATGAGAGAGGATCTCGTGAAAGAGCACGGACGCGCAGCCCTCCGCGAGTACGAC
>DATDNV010000131.1:0-3804 GCA_036518075.1 Thermoanaerobaculia bacterium | reverse complement strand
CGGCGAGGTAGTCGGCCGGAGTCCGACGCTCGAATGTCATCAGGTTGAAGACGAGGAAAATGATCAGGGCCGTACCGACGACCGCGAGCGGGAGAACAAAGAATCGAACGACAGTGGCTCCTCGCCGGGGAGGCGCGTCCTCGGCGGCTCGGGCTTCGGACGAGGTCTCGGAGTCGGAGCCGCGATCCTCGGTCACAGGGCGGGAAGGTACCGTTTGGCCTGTGTGATCGGGTTGGGAACGAAGATGGCGTCCTTCTCGCACACGGTCTCGCAGAGTCGGCAGGAGACGCAGGGGGCGGCGTCCACCTCGGCAATCTTGTGAAAGGTCTCCTGCAACGGATCTTCGATCAGGTAGATGCAGTCGAAGGGGCAGATGTCGATGCAAAACTCACAACCCGTACAAAGATCGCGATCCACGATCGCCTTGGGGATCTCCTTGGGTTTGACCTTCTCGACGAGCTCCCCTTTTTGGTCCTGGATGCAGGAGACCGGGCAATAACGGGCGCAGACAGAGCAATCGATGCAGCGGGTCGCGTGGATCACGTACTTTTCGCTCTTGTCGCCCGTGATCGTGTGGGTGGGACACTTGATTTCGCATACCCCGCACCCGATGCAGGTTTCGGTGATGAAATGAGGCATTCGTCGTTAGTCCTTGAACCGTCTTCCTTTTCCGCCGGACACGGTCAAAAATAGCACACCCGCTCGCGCTCCCGCGGGCCGGGAACTTTGCGGCTTCGGCTGCGTTTAAAGGGATATGAAAGAGATTCGCGCCGTCGCGCTCGGACTCTTCGTGGTGGTCATGATCGCGCTCTGCATTGCGGTCTGGCACCGTCCCGCCCGCGAGTTCAAGCACTTGCGCGGGTATCACGTGGAAATCCAAAAGAACGACGGCGGCTCTCGCAAACAGGTTTCTTTCACCGTTCCGATCAGCCTCGTCGCGCGGGTGCTCTCCCTTGCTCCGATTTCTGACTTCGGGGGAGATCTCCGCACTGACTGGGGCTCCGACGACCTGACCGCAAAGGACATTCTCGAAGCGGCGTCTCAAAGCGCACCCGACAAACCCGGAGTCATCACCCGGCGCGGCAACCGGATCGAGGTTACGGCGGAAGGCAACGCGCTGAACATCGTCATCAAGGACGATTGGGGAAAAACGGTGTCGGTGCGGGTTCCGCGCGCTCTGGTCGAAAGCCTTTCGAACCGCCGAAGAATTTCGCCGCGCGACATCCTGAAGAATCTCGACGAGATGGGTCCGGGCGACGTCGTCGTCGTGCGGGACCGCGACGACGAAGTGACGATTACCGCCGAAGCGCGCTAGCGCGCCTCAGTAGGACGTAGGTGGTACGACATTATTCGTAGGTCTTCCCCCTACAAGCTTCGTCCTACGTCCTGAGTCCTGACCACCGGAATCTCCCCTCCTCCGCCGGAGTTATCCTCGGAGCCGTGGCCAACCGCCTAGCCTCCGAAACGAGCCCCTACCTTCTCCAGCATCGCGACAACCCGGTCGACTGGTACCCCTGGGGATCGGAGGCGTTCGCTGCCGCACGATCTCAAGAGAAACCGATCTTTCTCTCGATCGGCTACTCCACCTGTCACTGGTGCCACGTCATGGCGCACGAGTCCTTCGAGAACGAGAGGATCGCTCAGCTCTTGAACCAGAACTTCATCTCGATCAAGGTGGATCGGGAAGAGCGGCCCGACGTGGACGACATCTACATGACAGCCGTTCAGTCCCTGACGGGAAGCGGCGGCTGGCCTCTCTCTCTCTTCCTGACTCCCGACCGGAAGCCTTTTTATGGCGGAACCTACTTTCCTCCCGATGACCGGTACGGCCGGCCGGGATTCGGAGCACTTCTCTCCGCCATTGCCGACGCGTGGCAGACGCGCCGCGGGGACCTCGAGACTTCCGCCGCGAAGCTCGCTGAGCATCTCGCGACGGGCGCCGCCGCCGCTTCGGAAGAAACGACGGTCGGTCCGGCTGTTCTGGAGGCGTCCGCCCGCTCGCTGGCGAGCCAGTTCGATCCGCGTCAAGGAGGATTCGGCGCAGCGCCCAAGTTCCCCCCATCGATGAGGCTCGAGTTTCTGCTGCGCTATTGGCTTCGAACGGGAGAGCCGCGGGCGCGCGAGATGGTCGAGGTAACCCTCTCTCGTATGGCGGCCGGCGGGATGTACGACCAGATCGGCGGAGGTTTCCATCGTTATTCGGTCGACGCCGAGTGGCTCGTTCCTCACTTCGAAAAGATGCTCTACGACAACGCCTTGCTGTCCCGCGTGTACGCGCTGGCGCATCGCGCGTTCGGCAACCGAGACTTCGCCCGTGTCGCGCGGGAGACACTCGACTATCTCCTCGAAGAGATGACGCCGGCGGAAGGCGGGTTCTTCGCGGCGCAGGACGCGGATTCCGGCGGGCACGAAGGAACGTTCTACGTCTGGAACCTTGAGAGCCTCGCGGACGCGGTCGGACCCGAGGCCGCTCCGATCGTGAGCGCACGCTTCGGCGTGACCGCCGGAGGAAATTTCGAGGGCGGAGAGACCGTGCTCTCCGTCGTCTCGGACATCGAGTCGCTCTCACGGGAATTCGGGAAGAGTCCGGAGGCGATCGCGGCCATTCTCGAGGAGGCGCGGCGGAAGATGTACGCGGCGCGGGGACGACGCGTTCGCCCCGGAACGGATACGAAGCTCTTGACCGACTGGACGGCCCTGGCGATCTCCGCGCTGGCTCTGGCCTCTCGGCTCCTCTCCTCGCCGCGATATGAAGCGGCTGCCCGCGCCGCCGCGGACCGGATCCTTCGCAATTGCCGCCGGGGAGACGAGCTGCTGCATCTGGAGAAAACGGCGGGCAGCGCGAACACTCCGGGCTTCTCGACCGACTACGCGAATTTCGTGGAAGCGCTGCTCGATCTCTATGAGGCCACGTTCGAACCGTCCTACTTTCGCGCGGCGCTCGAGCTGCACCAGGCGTTCGAGGAACGATTCGCCGACGAGCGGGGAGGGTACGCGCTGGCCACCCGCGAACACGAAGGTCTGATCCTGCGGCCCCGGGAGATCTTCGACGGCGCGACACCCTCTTCCAACTCGGTCGCCGCAATGAACAATTTGCGCCTGGCCTCCTATACGGGCGAGGCCCGCTATCGAGACCGCGCAGAGGCCGTCTTCAAGGCTTTTTCCGGATTCCTGGGCCGCATCCCCACGGCCCTTCCGCGCCTCCTCAGCGCGTTGGACTACCGATCCGATATCCCTCGCGAAGTCGTGTTATCCGGCGAGGCTGGGGAAGCGCGGTTCGAGTCGCTGCGGGAAGCGACGTTTGCGAGCCCGCGCCTGAATCGCGTGGTCGTGATGGCCGACGCGCGAGGCAGCCTCGACGGAGTCTCCCCGCTCGTCGACAACCGAAGGCCGGCGCCGGGAAAAGCGCTTGCGTACGTCTGCGAGAACTTCACATGCCGGCAGCCGATCTCCGATCCGGGAGAGCTGCGCACGGCTCTCGATGGCTGAAGAGCCCACGCATCTGCACGTCGTCGGCCCCGGCGAGGGCCGCCGTCCGCGACGTCCCGGACCCGCGGTCGTCTGGATCCTCATCTATGCGGGTCTTTTCGGGGCGGGTCTGATCTACCTGCGCGCGAAGATTCCGCTTCTCCGGAAGACGGCCCAGGAGGCTCGGGTCGGCTCCGCGGCAGCGCCGACGCCCCCCGCCGATCCCGTGAATCCGCGCCACGGCGCGGCGCATTCTCCGGAACGGGAGGCCCTCCTCTCCGGCGAAGGCGTGCCCACGGCGGATCGCGGACGCTACTTCCAGCGACTCTCGACCGA
>DATDNV010000130.1:0-2025 GCA_036518075.1 Thermoanaerobaculia bacterium | reverse complement strand
TCTGGCCGGACTTCTCGTCGGTGCCCGAATCGAAGTATTCGGCGACGACATCGTGCGCGACCCCACCCGGCTTCTCCAGGGCGTGAAAGCGGAAGGAATCTCGATCGTCGAGGTGGTTCCCTCGATGCTGCGCGCGATGCTCGAGGCTGCTGGGATCTCCGAGTCTCGACTGCCGAAGCTCCGATGGATGATCGCGACCGGAGAAGCGCTCCCGGCCGCGCTGGTGCGCGATTGGTTTCATCTCTATCCGGACATTCCCATGCTGAATGCGTACGGCCCCACGGAGTGTTCGGACGACGTGACCCACTACGCGATCCACGTCCCGCCGCCCGCCGAAGAGGTGCAGATTCCGATCGGCAAGCCGATCGCGAACACGCAGATTTATATCGTCGACCCCGAGGGGTCACCGGTGTCGGTCGGGATCGCCGGCGAGCTGCAAGTGGGAGGTGAGGGAGTTGGACGGGGATACCTGAACGATCCGGCGAAAACCGCGAAAGCGTTCGTGCCCGACCCCTTCCGTCCGGGGCGAGACGCCAGACTCTACAAGACCGGGGACCTCGCCCGATACCGACCGGACGGCAACATCGAGTTTCTCGGTCGCATCGATCATCAAGTCAAGATTCGGGGCTTCCGGATCGAGCTCGGCGAGGTGGAAGCCGTCCTGGCGCGTCACCCTGCCGTTAGGGCTTGCGTCGCCGTCGCGTTGCCGGACGCGAACGACGAGAAGCGCCTCGTCGCTTACGTCGCCGTAACTGGCGAAGCCCCGAAACCCGCCGAGCTTCGGGTGTTCCTGAAGGAGTCGCTGCCGGAATACATGCTGCCTTCGGCGTTCGTCGTCCTCGACTCGCTGCCCTTGACGCCGAATGGCAAGGTCGATCGGAAGGCTCTGCCAGCTCCTGACCCCAGCGCCGAGGCCTTCGAGAGGGAGCGCATCGCGCCGGTGAATGCGCGCCAGCGCCGCCTGGCAAAGATCTGGGCGAACGTTCTGGGGCTGAGATCCGTCGGTATTCGAGACGATTTCTTCGAGCTCGGAGGCGACTCTCTCTCGGCGGCCCGAATGGCGATTCAGGTTGAAAAGGTCTTCGGGAGGAGGATGTCGCCCGCGCGCCTCATCGATGCGCCGACGATCGAGCGGCTGGCGATTGTCCTCGATGAGGAAGAAAAACCAACGTCATTGACTTCACTGGTTCCCATTCAGACCGATGGCTCCCAGCCTCCGCTTTTCTGCATGCACGCGGGGGCGGGGACAATTCTCTTCTATCACGATCTGGCTCGCGAGCTCGGTTCGGATCAACCCGTTTACGCGCTTCAGGCGCAAGGCTTATACGGGTTACTTCCGCCCGAGTCGACCGTCGAGGAGATGGCCGAGCATTACATTCGAGAGATCCGCACTGTGCAGCCCGAAGGTCCCTATGCACTCGCCGGCTTCTGTTTCGGAGCGATCCTGGCATTCGAGATGGCCCATCAGCTCAAGGCTGAAGGACAAGAGATTCGTTTGCTGGCTTCCTTCGACGGCCCGGCGCCCCACTACGACTCCTCTGCGGACCCCTCGGAATCCGTACCGAGGTCACTTTCCGCTCGGTTGACTCGCTTTTGGAGGCAGTTCAGAGCGCTGGCGCCCCGCAGTAGAGCGGCCTTCATCGGGGAAAAACTGGAGAACCAATGGGTCGACCGGACGATGAACACTCAATACCGAATCGGAGAGCGTTTTCGAGCGAAAGGGCGGCCCGTGCCCGCGACGATTCGGCGAGTTTATTTCCTCGTGAATCACGCTGAAGCAGAGAGGAAGTACCGGCCCAGGATCTATTCGAGCAAAATGGTTGTCTTTCGTTCGGAGGGCGTCTTTCAGGATCCAAAGCTTGGATGGGACCGCCTCGTGTCGGGTCATCTGGAAATCCAGCCGGTCGCCGGAGAAATCCGAGGCCATCGGGATCTCATGACCGGCAAGTTCATTCGCGCGCTCACGCCACGTTTGAAGACTCTCCTTCGAGATCCCGCTTCGCGGCGGACTCCTCCGGTGGAGGG
>DATDNV010000129.1:0-6018 GCA_036518075.1 Thermoanaerobaculia bacterium | reverse complement strand
GTCGTACTGGTTCTTGATCTGTCCCCCGTGAAAGAGCGGACCCGTCAGCCCCGCGGCGATCGACCAGGTCTTTCCGGCGGTGAAGAGGTTCGAGACCTCGGAGCTGATGCCCCCGTAGCTGCCGGTCAGGCTGATCGTCGGGAAGAAGTTGGCCATCGCCACTCCCACGGTCGCGTTCGCGGCGATGAGGTGCTCTTCCGACTCCCGCAGATCGGGCCTCCGCTGCAGAAGATCCGAGGGAAGACCCGAAGGAACCTGGGGCGGCAGGATCTCTTCGGTGTTGGCTGCGCCGCGGGCGATCGGTCCAGGATTGCGGCCGAGGAGGACGCAGATGACGTTCTCTTCGGCGGTGATCCGATTCTCGAGAAGTGGAATCTGCGCGGCGACGTTGGTCAGAGACGCCTCGGCGCTCGAAGTTTCCAGCGCCGACGCAGCGCCTCCTTCGAACCGCCGGTTGAAGAGGTCGTAGGTCTCCTGGAAAGCCTTGACCGTCCGTTGGGCGATCTCCAGCTGCGCGTCGAGCGATCGGAGCTGGAAGTATTCGGTCGCCACTTGCGCCACCAGGGAAAGCATGACTCCGCGACGGGCGTCTTCCGAGGCGAAGTATTCCGCGAGAGCCGACTCCGAGAGGCGGCGGATGCGCCCCCACAGGTCGATCTCCCAGGAGGCGCCGACGTTGACGTCGTGGAGGTTGATCGGAGGGATCGGGGGAATTCCAAAGGCCGCGCCGGACGACCGGCTGCGAGACCACTGGGCGTTGTAGTCGATCTGAGGGAAGAATTGCGATCGGGCGATGCCGGCGTTCGCGCGGGCTTCTTCGACTCGCGCGGCCGCGATTCGGACGTCGTAGCCGTTGCGGAGCGCTTCGTCGATGAGACCTTTGAGCGTGTCGTCCTGGAAGATTTCCCACCAGGGCGCGTCCGCGAGGGAAGCGGCCTCCGCGGGTCCGATCTGGCCGCGCGTCTCGTTCGGCGCGGTGACCGGCGGACGCTGATAGTTGGGACCGACCGCGCAGCCGGCGGCGACCAGCGGCAGGAGAGCCGCGGCGATCCATCGCCTCATCGGGCGGCTCGCTGCGGGACCGCGGTCTCCTCGACCGGAAGCGCCTCGAGGTGTCCCGCCCGGAAGAAGGAGGTGCGATTGAGGACCTTCTCCTGGAACTCCTCGAGGTACAGATAAATCACCGGCGTGATGTAGAGGGTGATGAGCTGCGAGACCAGGAGCCCTCCCACGATCACGAGGCCCAGCGGCCGGCGCGAAGCGCCGTCGGCGCCGTAGCCGAGAGCGATCGGCAGAGCGCCGAACACGGCAGCGAGCGTCGTCATGATGATCGGCCGGAACCGGTCCATGCTCGCGTCGTGGATCGCCTTTTCGGCGTCTTCTCCGCGGTCCACGCGGTGGCGCGCGAAATCCACGATCATGATTCCGTTCTTCTTGACGATGCCCATCAGCATGAACATGCCGACGTAGGCGTAGAGCGAGGCCTGCTCCCGGAAGACGAAGAGCGCGAGCAGTCCGCCGACCAGAGCGGTCGGAAGAGTGGAGAGAACGGTCACCGGGTGCACGTAGCTCTCGTAGAGGATCGCGAGAATCACGTACATGACGAAAACCGCGAGGAACATCAGGATCGTCATGTTGCGCGCCGTGTCCTGGAACGTGAGGGCCTCGCCCTGGAGACTCGCCCGCACGGTGTCCGGCACGATCTCCTTCGCGGTCTTGTTGATGAACTTGGTCGCATCGCCGATGGCGACTCCCGGCTTCAGGTTGAAGAAGAAGGTGACGCTCGTGAACTGGTTGATGTGGTTGACCGACTGCAGCCCGAGCGACGTCTTCCAGGTCACGAGCTCGCGCAGCGGAACGAGATTCTGTCCATCGTCCGACTTGATGTAGAGGAGCGAGAGATCCTCGGCCCGAGCCCGCTCCTTGTCGCCGATCTCGAGGATGACCTGGTACTGGTCCTGGGGCTTCTTGATCAGGTAGACGTAGTTCTGCGAGTAGGCGTTGCGCAAGAGCGACAGGATCCGCGCCTCGGAAACACCATACGTTTTCGCCTGCTCGCGCCGGATCTCGATGTCGAGGTTGGGCGTGTTGGCAAAGTAGTCGGAGGAGACCGACAGGAAGCCGGGATAGGTCCGGAACTTCTGCATGAGCTGGCCCGCGACGTCATAGACCTGAGTTCCGTTGACGCCCGAGACCGAAAACGCGTACTGCCCCTGGGTCTGAGCGGTCGCGCCCGTCGAGATCTGCAGC
Organism: Thermoanaerobaculia bacterium; assembly: GCA_036518075.1. GTDB lineage: Bacteria > Acidobacteriota > Thermoanaerobaculia > UBA5066 > Gp7-AA6 > DATDNV01. Next base: position 3,768 of record DATDNV010000129.1, on the reverse strand, counting down.
ACGGGAAACGGCTGCAGAAACGCGAAAACCCCGGGAATCGAGGAGATCTTGCCCATGAGCTGGCCGGCGACGACCTGGATCGGCGGCCGCTGCCGCGGGGGCTTGATGAAGATGAAGGTGACTCCCTGGTTGGATGCCAGGAATCCGCTGGCACCGGTCATCGTGAAGTCGGTGATGACGTTGGGGTCCTGATGCAGCGTCGTGTCCACCTGATGCTGCAGCGCCTGCATCTGCTGCGGCGACGATCCCTCCTTGGCGATGAACGCGCCGAAGATGACGTTGCTGTCGCCCAGCGGAAGAAAGATCTTGGGGATCGACGTGAAGAGGACGACCGTGCCGACGAGACAGACGACCCAGACGGCAAGCGAGATCCACCGCCGCTTGAGGAACCACCAGAGCGAGTCCCCGTAGTTCCGGAGCACTCGCTTTTCGATTCCGCCGATGACTCGTTCCATCCAGGTCTTCTTCGAGTCCTCGCCGCGCTCTCCGAGCATTCGGGCGCACATGAGCGGCGTCAGCGTCAGCGAAACCAGTCCCGAGGCGAAGATCGACACGATGATCGTGACCGCGAACTCCCGGAAGATGCGTCCCATGAGTCCTGGCAGAAGCACCAGCGGAAGGAAGACCGCGGCGAGCGAGATCGTCATCGAGAGAATCGTGAAGCTGATCTCCCGGGCGCTGTTGATCGAAGCCTCCAGCGCCTTTTCGCCCCGCTCCATGCGCCGCACGGTGTTTTCGAGGAACACGATCGCGTCGTCGATCAGGAACCCGATCGCGAGCGTCAGTGCCATGAGCGAGAGGTTGTCGAGGCTGTAGCCCAGAGCCTGCATCGCGATGAACGTGAGCAGCAGCGAAAGCGGAAGAGCGACCGCGGGAATGAGAGTGTCGGTCGCGCGCCCGAGGAACAGAAAGATCACGACGACGACCAGGACGAAAGCGATGATCAGGGTCGCCCGCACATCCTCCACCGAGTTGACGATCGTCTGAGAGCGGTCGTAGATCGGCGTGATCCGGACGGATCCCGGAACCTCGGTCCGAATCAACGGAAGCGCCTCGCGGATTCTCTGGCTGACCTCGACCGCGTTCGCTCCGGCCTGCCGGTAGACGGCGACGACGATCGTGGCTGCCGGCACATCGTAGCCTCGCACCCAGAACCGCATGTTGACGCGCTCGTTCTGGACCGAGTTTCTGGCCTGCGCCACATCGCGCAGGTAGACGGGAACGCCGTTCTTGCTTCCGACGATCAGGTTCTCGTACTCCTCCGCGGTGTCGAGCTGGCCTCGTGGCCGCAGCACCTCGGTGCCGGCGAAGCCGTCGAGCTGTCCGGCGCCGGTGTAGCTCGTTCCGTTCTTGATCGCGTTGGACAGATCGTCGACCGAGATCTGGCGAGCCCACATGGCGGAGGGGTCCGCCTTGATCCGGATCGCCGACTTGGTTCCGAAGACGTTCACGCGCGAGACGCCGGTCAAGATGCTGATCCTCTGGCCGACCTGCGTCGACCCGTAGTCGTAGAGCTGGCCCGCGGTGACCGAGTCGCTCGTCATCGCGATGTACATGATCGGCTGGTCGTTCGGATTGGTCTTGGAGAAGGTCGGAGGCGAAGGCAGATCGACGGGAAGGCTCCCGGTCGCTTGCGTGATCGCCGTCTGGACGTCGGTCGCGGCGGCGTCGATCGACTTCTTGAGCGCGAACTGAAGCGTCAGGTTGGTGTGGCCCTGGGTGCTCTGAGAGGTCACGAGCTCGAGTCCGTTGATCTGCATGAACTGACGCTCGAGCGGGGTGGCGATGTTGTTGGCGACCGTCTCGGGGCTGGCTCCCGGATAGTCGGCCGACACCTGGATGACGGGATAGTCCACCGCCGGCAGATCGTTGACCGGCAGCCGCCGATACGCATACACGCCGAAGAAGATCGCGGACAGCGTCAGGACCGCAGTCATGACGGGGCGACGAATGAAGGGTTCTGAGAGGTTCACGATTTTTTCCCTCCGCCTTTGGCTGCCTCCGAGGGAGCGGCGCTCTTGGCCTCCGGGCCCAGGACATGGACCTTTCCGCCCGGGGCCACGCCGATCTGGCCGGTCACGACGACCTGCTCGCCGGCCTTGAGACCATTTTCGACGACGACGAGATCGCCCTGCCGCTGCCCGGTCGTCACGGGTCGAAAGTCAGCGGTTCCATCGTCCTTGACCACGTAGACGAACTCTCCCTTGGCCGACTGCTGAGGCGCCGTGGCCGGAATCAGGATCGCGCCCGGGAGCGTCGCGAGAACCAGACGAATCTTGACAAAACGGCCCGGCCAGAGCCGGTGCTCGCGGTTCGGTACGGTGGCGCGGAGATTCACCGTGCCGGTTGCGTTCTGCACCGCATTGTCCAGGAACGTGAGCGATCCCGCGATCGGTTTCGCGGGCTCATCGGGCAGCCGGACTTCCACCTGAAGCGATCCGCGCCTCATATTCTGCTGGACCGAAGTGAGGTCGTTTTCCGTGACGGTGAAGTCGGCATAGATCGGATCGAGCCGCTGAATCGTCAGCAGAGGCGTGTTGTTGGCGGTCACCACGTTGCCGACGTCGACCAGCCGATGCCCGGTGCGGCCGTCGATGGGCGAACGAATCGAGCAGTATTGAAGGTTCAGGCGAGCGGTCTCGACCGCGGCCTCCCCCTGCTCGACCTGAGCTCGGCTGACGTCGAGCGCGTTCTTGCGCTGGTCGTATTCCTGCAAAGCGATGGCTTTGGTCTCGATGAGCTTCGCACCTCTTTCGTATTGGACTTTGGCGAATTCCAGAGCCGCCTTGGCCTGGGTCAAGTTCGCTTCCGCGGCGTCGAGCTGTGCCTGGAACGGGCGGGAGTCGATCGTGAAGAGAAGGTCGCCCTTTTGCACGTCTGCGCCGTCGACGAAATGAAGCTCCGTGATTCGCCCGGAGAGCTGAGGCTGGATCGTCACGACTTCCCGCGCGACGCACTTGCCGACCTCGTCCAGATACACGGGGACGTCCCGTTGAACCGCGGCGACGGTCGTGACCGGAGCCGGAGGCCGCTCGAACCCCTGCGCTTTCTTCTTGCCGCAGGCAGTCAGCGGAAGGCCGGCGGTCAGGAAAGCGGCGACGAAACCGAAATTCCGAACTCTCTTGCGCAAACTCGACTCCTTTAGTCCCGGCGGCGACACTTTTTGAGGACGGGCCGCGAAAGGGGAAATCCGCTTTGAAGAATCCACGATCCACCGGCGACCGGAAACGGTCGGCGAATCTCCTCCTCTCCAATACGTCGAACGGCCAAGCTGGCAATCGACGTTCGGGCTGGTCGAACCCGCCGAAGCGTTTCGTCCGGGGTCGCCGCGGACAGATCCAACAATACCCCAAGCAACTATGCTTCCGCCCTCGAAAAGGGTTTCAAGGATCACGCCCCGAAAGCGTCTTACGTAAGTCGGCAGAATGGGTTGCACAGATTTCGTCGGAAGCCGGTTTCGACCGGTCTGCGGGCTAGGTGGGCGCCGAAGAGACGCTCCGTTCGCTCGCCGGGACACGTACAGAACCCCCGCCCAGGGCATCCGTAGGAGACCTCTTAAAGAGAGAAGCCTTCCCTCTCTCAGGAGGAGACCAATGACGACTTCTTGCTCGTGGCGACCCCGGGCCTCGGTCCTCGCGGCCGCCATGATCGGACTGGCGGCTGCGGCGCTGGCTCAGGCTCCGCTCAAGCTTCCTCAGGCGAGTCCGGCGTCGGAAGAGACTCAGACCATCGGTCTCACGGAGATCGAAATCGACTATCACCGCCCGG
>DATDNV010000128.1:0-10081 GCA_036518075.1 Thermoanaerobaculia bacterium | reverse complement strand
AAGGTACGACTCGACGTAATTGGCGATGCATCGGTCGGGAGACGGGCTCGCCGTGGCGAGCGCGATCAGGAAGAGAACGATGGACACGGGAGGATCCTACCGGACCGTCGTCTTCGGCGGAACGCTAGAATCTTCCGGTGCCCCGGGAGAATCGGTGAGGGTGCTCGTCGTCGAAGACGACATTCGCCTGCGCTCCCTCGTCGTGCGCACGCTCACGCGAGCCGGCCTCGCGTGCGACGAGGCTGCGCGCATCGAGGAGGCCGAAGAGCTGATCAGCCTCCATGTCTATGACCTGCTCGTTCTCGACCGCCGGCTTCCAGACGGAGACGGCTTGGACATCTGCCGCCGGGCGCGAAAGGCCGGATTCGCTAACTCGATCCTGGTCTTGACGGCCCGCGACGACCCCGAATCGACCGTCGAGGGCCTCGCGGAGGGAGCCGACGACTACCTGGGAAAACCGTTCGATCTCGATGTCCTGGCTGCCCGCGCCCGCGCTTTGCTTCGCCGCAACGAGAGACGGCCCTCGGCCGAGCTCTCGACCGGGGATCTTCGTCTGGACCCCGGCAAGCGGGTCGCGTGGAAAGGCGGAGAGGCGCTCCTCCTCACCGCGCGGGAGTTCGCTATCCTGGAGACCCTGATGCGCCGGCCCGGAGCCGTCATCTCGCGCGAAGAAATTCTCGAACAGGCCTGGGGTGAGCGCGAGGAGCCGATGTCCAACACGATCGACGTCCTTGTGGCGCGATTGAGACGCAAGATCGACCAGCCGCGAGGATCTTCCCGAATCGAAACGGTCCGCGGGATGGGCTACCGCCTCGTATGAAGTGGCCGCGGGCGACTCGCGCGCGGACCCGCATCGCCCTCTGGGGCGCTGTGCTGTCGGCTCTCTTTCTCGTCATCATCGCCTTCGGCGCCCGCACGCTCGTCCGGAGCCTCACCTTCGCCGACATCGACGATGAGCTCTACACGCTTTCCGTGGCCCTCGGCTCGAGCTTCGAGCTGGAAGGCATCGAAGAATCCAGGCGCGATACGCTCAAAGCCGGCCTCGAAGCCAATGCGTTCGAGTTCCGGCTGGCGAATCACTCCGCGATCCTCTTTCGCGGCGATACTCTGATCGCGGTCTCCGGCAACCTGCTCAGTCAGCAGCTCCCCGGCGGCATCGGCCCCTACCGCGACAAGCCCGAAGTGCCATATACGGCGGTCGAGCCTTACAGCGGCCAGCGGCGCACCTGCCGCTTCCTGGTGACGCACCTGCGGCAAAAAGCGCAAGGGGCGACGCTCGTTCTCTTCCGGTGGATCGGGCCGCCGCTGCGCAATCTCGCGCGCCTCGATCGCGCGCTGATCGGATTCGTGCTGCTGGGATTTCTGGGCACCGCCGGGATCCTGACCTATGCGGTCGGTCGCGCGATCGAACCGGTGGAGGAGATCACTCGCCGCACCGAAGAGATGGAAGTCGCGGATCTCTCCCGCCGAGTGCCGATTGCGGGAGGAGACGAGTTTCGCCGTCTCGCGGGAGTCATCAATTCCCTGCTCGACCGCCTGGAGCGCGCGTTCCGGGCGCAGAAGCGATTGATCGCCGACGCGGCGCACGAGCTGAAGACCCCGACCGCCGTGCTGGTCGGTGAAGCGCAAGAGGCGCAGCGGCCCGACGCGACCGACGTCGAACGCCGCGAGTCGCTTTCCACGATCGCGCGCGTGGCGCAGGGCCTCGCTCGGGAGGTCGACAGCCTGCTCATGCTTGCGAAGACCGATGCCGCACTGCCCGCCGAACGGTCCGAGTTCGACCTCTCCCTGCTCGCGGAAGAAGCGGTCGCCGCCAACAGTCCGGCGGGAGCGTCCCGCGGCGTCCGGCTCGCGCTTCGGCGTGACGGGCCTGCACCGACCGTCGGCGATCGCGCCGGGCTCTTTCGCGTGGCTTCGAACCTGGTCTCCAACGCCGTGCTCTACACCAGACCCAACTCCGACGTCGAGGTCGAGGTCGGGAGTCGGGCGAACGAGGTTTTTCTGGAAGTGCGCGACCGTGGACCCGGTGTCGCTCCCGAGAATCGCGGCCGAATCTTCGAGCGTTTCGTCCGGCTCGAGAACGCGCGGGCGCACCACCCGGAAGGCTCCGGCCTCGGCCTCGCGATCGTCGAACAGGTCGTCCAGGCCCACGGAGGGTCTGTCGAGGTCTCCGACCGCGAAGGCGGCGGCGCGGTGTTCCGGGTGCTTCTCCCCTCCGCCGCCCCGGAGCAAAACGCCTAGCGTTTACCGGCGGTGGGCACCGCCGTGGGGGAAACGGTTGCGGAGGCGGTGGGCGTCTTGTCGCCCCGGCCCACTCGGACGGAGGTGACGATGTGCTTGCCGTCCTTGTCGAGGTAGCGCAGCGCGATCGACTGTCCCACCGCAAGGGGCCCGCCGGCGACCGTCGTGGCGTTGGTCCAGGAAAGCTTGGTCGTCTTGCCCGAGGAGGACTGCACGACGAGAGTCTTCTTTCCGTTGTCCAGGCCCGTGATGGTGCCCGAAAGGTCGTATCCGTGAACCTTCGCCTTGTTCGGCGTCGCCGCCACGGCCGCGAGCACGATCGCTGCCGCGCCGAGGATCCGGACTCGACTCATGCTCCCAAGGCTATGGGCGAGCCGATGAACGAATGGTGAACGGGAGCGGGCGGAATCAACGGACCACTGAGTCGACACGCGATTTGGGCTCCAGGCTGTCTCGACCGCGCGCCAGGAGGCGGCGCGCGAGATCCTTGTAGATTCTATGTGCTTCCTGGACCTCGTCGAGATCGACACTCTCATCCGCGCTATGCGCGTGCTCGATCGCCCCCGGACCGATCAGCAGCGGCTCTCCCCATGACGAGAGCAGCGGCAGGTCGGAGGCGAAGGCGACGATCTCTCCTCGGACGCCGCGAGGGACGCGGAAGAAGATCGCTTCGGAGCGATACGCCACCCGGATGTCCGCAAGATCCTTCGCCAGCACGCCGATCCGGTCGAGCAGCTTCTCGACCGGCTCTCCGGTGCGCAGGAGGATTTCCGCAAACGCGCGGTCGGCCGTGACGTTCGGCGCCGAGCCGCCGCCGAGGACCCCGATGTTCGCCGTGGTCGCTCCGAAAACCGGATGGACGGGAAAAGATTCTTTTCGGAGAGCGCCCAAAAAGTCGAGCAGTCGATCGATCGCCGAGGCCTGGGATCGGGGGAGTGAGGAATGACCCGCGACCCCTCTCGTCTCGGCCTCGATGCGCAAACAGCCTTTGGAGCCGGCGACGAACCGATTGCCCGTCGGCTCTCCCCCGATCAGAAAATCGACGCCCGGAGGCGCGGCCCGGTCGGCCGCGATCGCGCCGTCGGAGCCTCGCTCTTCCCCGACGAGAACGAGAAGGCCGACGGCGTCCTGCTCCAGATCTTCCAGCGCGACCGACATCGCGGCGAGGCTCGCCTTCGCATCGCAAGCGCCACGAGCATGGAGCGAATTCCCCGTTCGCCGCGGCGGAAAGTATTCGGGGACGGTGTCCGCGTGGGTCGTCAGGACCACTCGCGGGGATTGGCGCTGAATGAGGAGATTGCGGCGGCCCTCGGAGACCGGGATCGAGCGAACGGTCCAATCCCTCTCGAATCGCTTCTCCAGGAAATCGATGACGGTCGATTCGGACCCGGTGACCGACGGAATGGCCACCAGTTGCTCCAACAGCTCGACCGCCCGCACGCCCGCATCCGTCTCCGCCACCAAAACGATCTTAGACTAGGGCTATGAAAAGACTGTTTGTTCCCATCGGCTCGGTCCTTCTCTGTCTGTGTGTTTTCGGGGTCTCCTCGGGCGCAGAGGACACGCGGGATGACTTCCTTCTGCGAAATGGCCGAGTGGTGGACGGCACCGGCGCGCCGTGGTTTGTCGGCGACGTCGCCGTGCGCGGGGGCCGGATCGTCGCTGTCGGGAAGCTTGAAGCGAGCCGCGCCCGGAGGGTCATCGACGTGTCGGGGCTCGTCGTCGCGCCCGGCTTCATCGATCTTCTGGGACAGTCCGAATACTTCGTGCTGGTCGATCCGCGGGCGGCTTCCAAGATCACCCAGGGAATCACGACCGAAGTCACCGGCGAAGGAGATTCGATCGCCCCGCTGGACGACCGATTGATCGCTGAGAACGAGGACACCTACAGGAAATACGGAGTCTCTCCGACGTGGCGTACGCTCGACGGCTATTTCCAAGAGCTCGAGCGCCGCGGCACGGCCATCAACCTCGGCACCTTCGTCGGATCGGGCTCGGTTCGAGCGATGGTCGTCGGCCGGGACAAACGGGCCGCGACGGCGGCCGAGCTCGCGAAGATGGAGTCGATCGTCGATCAGGCGATGCGGGAAGGAGCGCTCGGCGTCTCCTCGTCCCTTCAGTACATCCCCAACATTTACTCCTCGACGGAGGAACTCACCGCACTCGCGAAGGTCGCGGCCCGATACGGCGGGGCGTACTTCACCCATCAGCGCTCCGAATCGTCTCGCCTCGATGCGTCTCTGGACGAGGTGTTCGCGATTGCGCAAGGAGCGGGAATTCGAACGCAGATCTGGCATCTGAAGACCGCCTACCAGCCGAACTTCGGCCGAATGTCCGAGGTCCTGAAGAAGATCGAGGATGCGCGCGCGCGCGGCATCGACGTCGCCGCCAACATGTACCCCTACACGCGCGGCTCCAATGGCCTGGACGCGAATCTCCCACCCTGGGTCCGTGAGGGTGGACGCGACAAGCTGCTGGAGCGGCTCTCGGATCACGCAACGCGCGAGCGCGTCAAAGAGGACATGGCGCGCGCAGCCACCGATTGGGAAAACCAGTACATGGGCGCGGGCGGGGCCGAAGGAGTCCTGGTCGCCGAAGTGCTCGACTCCAAGCTCAAGCCTTACGAAGGTAAGACGATCGCCGAGATCGCGAAGGCCGAGAACAAGGATCCGCGTGACGTCTTGATCGACATCGTGATCGCCGACCGCGCCAACGCCAGCTGCATCATGGCGATCATGGACGAGAAGGACGTCCGCACGGCGCTGGCGAGTCCGCTGACCTCGTTTGGAACCGATTCCCAGGCCAAGGCCACCGATGGACCGCTCTCCCACGAGACGTCGCATCCGCGCGGGTGGGGCTCGGCCGCGCGAATCCTGGGCTATTACGTCCGCGATCAAAAGGTTCTCCGGCTCGAGGAGGCGATTCGCAAAATGACTTCCTTTGCCGCGGAGGCAGCCGGGTTGAAGGATCGCGGCCTCGTCAAGTCGGGCTTCGCGGCGGATCTCGTGGTGTTCGATCCGAACACCGTAGACGGCGTGGCGACATTCGAGAAGCCGAATCAATACAGCCGCGGATTCCGGTTCGTTGCTGTCAACGGCGTCCTCGTCGTCGATGAAGGAAAGCTGACCGGCAAGACTCCCGGCAGGGCGTTACGAGGGCCGGGTTACCGGAAAAGCTAATTGGGAGCGAGGAGCGAGGAGCAAGAAACGAACGAGCGCGTCGCTAAGACTTCTCGGTCACTTTCTCCCCCAGAAGCGGCGACGGCCGCGGCAAGGCATGCCGCACGAGACCGAACTTCGCGACCGCGTGCTTTTCGATGTGGCCCATCGCCTCCTCCACCGAATCGGTGAAGAGGCAGAGGTGAAGGTCGCTTTCATCGATCGTCCCCGCATCCACCATCTTGTTCAGAAGCACAACGAGAGGCTGCCAGTAGGTCTTGTCCATCAGAACGATCGGGAAGCTCTGAATCTTTCTGGTCTGAATGAGAACAGCTGCTTCGAAGAACTCGTCCATGGTCCCGAGCCCGCCCGGCATGATCACGAACGCGTAGGAGTACTTCACGAGCATCACCTTGCGCACGAAGAAGTGCCGAAGGGTGACGGCTCGATCGAGATAGGGATTCAACTTTTGCTCGGCGGGAAGCTCGATGTTGCAGCCGACCGACATCCCTCCGACGTCTTTGGCGCCGCGATTGGCTGCTTCCATGATGCCCGGTCCGCCGCCCGTCATCACCGTGAACCCCAACCGCGCTAACCCCTGGCCGACGCTTCGCGCGAGCTCGTAATAAGGCTGCTCGGGGGTGAATCGAGCCGAGCCGAAGACCGTGACGCATGGGCCGACGAAGTGGAGCGCGCGAAAACCTCGAATGAACTCGCGCGCGATTTCGAGGACCGAGTAGAGCTCGCGGCGACGGGGCCGCGGACCTTCGAGAAGAACGCGGTCGGACGGGGGATCGGCCGTCAGGTGCTCCTTCCCGTCCGTCCCGCCACGGCGAGCCGAGCTTTGGCGAGCTCCGCCCTTGCGCGAAAGCCGTCGAGCGTCTCGCGGTTGGCGGTCTTCATCGCCTCGCTCGCTTCGGCGAGGTCGCGCTCGGCGCTAGGAGTGTCGATCTCCGATCCCCGCTCCGCCACGCCGGCGAGCACGCGCACGATGTCGTGCGAGATCTCGGCCATTCCGCCATCCAGCGCAAAGGCCTCTCCCGAGCCGGCCTTCTGATAAGACAGGACTCCGGTCTTGAGCAGAGTCATCAAGGCCGTGTGGCCGGGAAGGATCCCGAGATAGCCGGACTCTCCGGGCAGCGTGACCTCGTCGGCTTCCGCGTCGACGACGGTCTTCTCCGCCGTCACGACGAGCAAGTTCAAAGTGCCTGCCATCGGATCTACGCGGCCTTCGCCATCTGCGCGGCTTTTTCGCGCGCCTCTTCGATCGTGCCGACCATGTAGAAGGCCTGCTCCGACATGTCGTCGCACTTGCCGTCCACGATCTCGCGGAAGCCCTTGATCGTGTCGGCGATCTTCACGTAGCGGCCTTCGAGGCCCGTGAACTGGGCGGCCACGAAAAACGGCTGCGACAGGAAACGCTGGATCTTGCGCGCGCGCGCCACGGTCAGCTTGTCTTCCTCCGAGAGCTCGTCGATCCCGAGGATCGCGATGATGTCCTGGAGGTCCTTGTATTTCTGCAGAATCGCCTGCACGTCGCGCGCGCACTTGTAGTGCTCCTCGCCGACGACGCGGGGAGAGAGGATCGTCGAGGTCGAGGCGAGCGGATCGACCGCGGGATAGATACCCATCTCTGAGATCGAGCGGGAGAGAACGGTCGTCGCGTCCAGATGCGCAAACGCCGCCGCCGGAGCGGGGTCGGTGAGGTCGTCGGCCGGAACGTAAATCGCCTGCACCGACGTGATCGAACCTTTCTTGGTCGAGGTGATGCGTTCCTGAAGCTCACCCATCTCGGTCGCAAGATTCGGCTGGTATCCAACGGCGGAAGGCATGCGTCCCAGCAGCGCCGAAACCTCGGAGCCCGCCTGGGTGAACCGGAAAATGTTGTCGATGAAGAGCAAGACGTCCTTGCCTTCGGTGTCGCGGAAGTACTCCGCCACCGTCAGGCCTGTCAGGCCGACGCGCAGGCGGGCTCCCGGCGGCTCGGTCATCTGACCGTAGATCAGCGCGGCCTTCGACTTGGCGGGGTCGCCGGGCTTGATGACGCCCGACTCGGTCATCTCGAGGTACAGGTCGTTGCCCTCGCGCGTGCGTTCGCCCACGCCGGAGAAGACCGAGTAGCCGCCGTGGTGCATGGCGACGTTGTTGATCAGCTCCATGATGATGACGGTCTTGCCCACGCCCGCCCCGCCGAAGAGGCCCGTCTTGCCTCCCTTGTTGTAGGGCTCGAGCAGGTCGATGACCTTGATCCCGGTCTCGAACATCTCGACTGTCGTGGACTGCTCGTCGTAGGCGGGCGGCTCGCGGTGGATGGGCCAGCGATCCTTCGACTCGACTTTGCCGAGGCCGTCCACCGGTTCGCCGATGACGTTCAGGATTCGGCCCAGCGTCTCCCTTCCGACGGGCACGGAGATCGGTGCGCCGGTGTCTGTCGCCTTCATCCCGCGCACCATGCCGTCGGTGGGCTTCATCGACACGCAACGGACGACGCTTTCGCCCAGCTGCTGGGCGACCTCGGCAATGACGTCGATCTTGCCTCCGCTTTCCTTGCCTTCGTCCTCGATCCGAACCGCGTTGTAGATGGCCGGCAGCTTCCCGGGCGGGAACTCGATGTCGAGGACCGGCCCGATGATCGCGACGACCTTGCCGACGTTTTGTTCCGCCATATCTCCCCCGTTCTTACTCCAGCGCGGCCGCGCCGGAAACGATCTCGATCAGTTCTTTGGTGATGCGCGCCTGCCGCGCGCGGTTGTACGAAAGTGTCAGCTTGTCGATCATCTCGCCCGCGTTCTTGGAGGCCGCGTCCATCGCAGTCATGCGCGCGCCCATCTCGGCCGCTGCCGATTCGGCAAGCGCCCGGTACACCATGAACTCGAGATAACGCGGCAGAAGCCAGGCCAGGATAGACGCGATGTCCGGCTCGTAGAGGTATTCGAGCGAAGCGGTTTCCGCCGAAGCCGGCGGTTCGGACCCGGTCTTGACCTCCGCCGCGGGCTTGGCTTCGGGCGCCACCTCGGGCGCGAGCGGCAGAAGCTTCTGGGTATGGACGACCTGCGAAATCACGGAACGGAACACGTTGACGACGACATACACCGCGTCGACACGGCTGGAGAGGAACTCCTCCGCGACGAAGCTCGCGATTTCACGCGCCCTCGCGAAGCTCAGGTTCGCGAGAACGTCCGGGAAGGACTTCTCCGCCAGAGGATGCGGACGTCGTCTCCAGTACTCGATCGCCTTCTTGCCGATGGGAAGAAGACGAACCTCTTTCCATTCCGGATGCTGAGAGATCAGGTGCGCCGTCGCCCGGTGCACGTTGGTGTTGAACGCGCCACAGAGCCCTCGGTCACCCGCGACCACCACGACGAGGACCCTCGTCTCCTCGCGGACTTCCAGGAGCGGATGGGTGAGACCCCGGGAGTGCTCCCGGACGGAGGCGAGCATGCTCGTGATCAGTTTCGCGTAGGGCCGCGCTCCGATGACCCGTTCCTGCGCACGACGCAGCTTCGCCGCCGCAACCATCTTCATGGCTCGCGTGATCTGCTGCGTGCTCTTGACCGAGCGCAGCCGGCGGCGGATGTCGATGAGCGAGGCCACAGTCGACGGCTAGGCCGTGGCTTTCGCCGGTTCGGCAGACTCGGATTTCGTTCCGGCCTTGAGCTCGGGTTTCGTCCCGGCCACCTGCACCGAGGCATCGTCTTTGACGAACTGGTTCTTGAACTCCCCGACAGCCTTGCTGAGCGTTTCTTCGGTGGCTTTTTCGAGCTTGCCGGTGGCCACGATCGCCGAGAGCACTTCCTGATGCTTCGACTTCAAATACTCGTGCAGGCCGGCTTCGAACGGGCGGACCGCTTCGATCCTCAGCGAGTCCATGAAACCTTTCGTGCCTGCAAAGATCGAAGCGATCTGGAGCGCCACGTCCACAGGAGCAAATTGCGGCTGTTTCAGCAGCTCGACCATGCGCTGGCCGCGCGCGAGTTGGGCCTGCGAGGCCTTGTCGAGATCGGATCCGAACTGTGCGAAGGCGGCCAGATTTCGGTATTGCGCGAGGTCGAGGCGCAGAGTTCCCGCAACCTGCTTCATGGCTTTGATCTGGGCATTTCCGCCGACGCGCGAAACCGAGATGCCGACGTTGACCGCCGGCCGCACGCCCGAGTAGAAGAGGTCGCTCTCGAGATAGATCTGGCCATCGGTGATCGAGATGACGTTGGTCGGAATATAAGCCGACACGTCATTGGCCTGCGTTTCGATGATCGGTAGCGCCGTCAGCGAACCGGCACCGTTGTCCTCGTTCAGCTTGGCCGCGCGCTCGAGCAGGCGGCTGTGCAGGTAGAACACGTCGCCAGGATATGCCTCGCGGCCAGGCGGGCGACGCAGCAGCAGCGACATCTGACGATACGCGACCGCCTGCTTGGAGAGATCATCATAAATGATCAGCGCGTGCATGCCGTTGTCGCGAAACCACTCGCCCATGGCGCAACCGGAAAACGGCGCAAGGAATTGCAGCGGCGCCGGCTCGGAAGCGGTCGCCGAAACCACGATGGTGTAATCCATCGCGCCGGCTTCCTCGAGCGTGCGCACGAGCTGCGCCACGGTCGAACGCTTCTGACCGATCGCGACGTAAATGCAGTAGAGCTTGGCCTTCTCGTCGTTGCCGGCGTTGACGGATTTCTGGTTGATGATGG
>DATDNV010000127.1:0-3201 GCA_036518075.1 Thermoanaerobaculia bacterium | reverse complement strand
CGAGCGCGACCTGGCTGGTTTTCCCCGAGCCCTCGCCTCCCTCGAACGTGATGAACGGCATTTCGGGAAGTCTAGTGCGGTTCCTGCGTGTTGCTTGGGGGGAAGCAAGCGTGTTCCCGCCCGGTGGGTCCCCGACCGATTGCCGGTTTCGGTGCCGGGCATCCCGGTTTCTTCCGACGGTTCGTTAACATGGCGTGGGGAGGGGAGGCCGAGTCGCACGGGATGATCCGATGACGGACCGAGCTATTCAAGAGCAGACCGCGGCGGCGGGGCGAAGCTCCCGGCGAAGCTGGTTCTACGCCGTTGGCTTCGTCGGCCTGGCGATCGCCGTCGCTTCGATTGCGGACATGTTTTCCGCGCGGCCTTACGATGGGATCGTCCCCGCTCCCTACAGCAAGACCGGCATCGAAGTGCGCGCGACGGTCCCGGGCGGACCGGCCGATCGGGCCGGGATTCCTGCCGGCGACTGCGTCGTCGGAATCGGCCGGCGCATGGTCAATACGATTTCCGATGCGTCGACGGAGTTGCGCCGGCACGCGATCGGAGAAAAGGTGCCCTATCTCGTCCGGCGCGGCGCCTGCCCGGCGTTCCCCGATGCGGGCCCGGCCTCGGAGCAGCGGGCGTTCGACGTGGCCCTTTCGTCGGAAAGGCTCGGCGGCTCGACCTATCTCTACTTCGCCGTTCTCGGATTTCTCTTCTTTTTCATCGGGCTCTTCGTGTTTCACAACCGACCCGATGACCGGGCGGCGCGCGTCTTCTTCCTGCTCTGCGTCCTCTTCATGCTTTTCTTCGTCTGCCGCCTGCGGCCGGCGTCCTACTGGTGGATCGACGTGTTCGTGCAGAACACGGGGACGGTCTCGCTCTTCCTCCTCCCGGCCGTCTTCCTCCACTTCTTTCTTGTCTTTCCGCGCCCGAAGGAGCTTCATTTCGCGCGGCCGGATGAATGGAGCGGCGAGCCGGCGGCCCGCTGGAAGACGCGGCTGCAGGACTTTCTCTCGGCCAGCCCCGCGCTGCTCTACCTCGCCTACTCGATTCCGCCCGTCGTGTTCCTCTACGACGTCGCGCGCGAGCTCTCCGGCCATCACGTCACGATCCTCTCGGGAGCGCCGATCTCCTCCTGGATTCTGCTCGGCGACTACCTCGTGCTCGGCCTGGTGGCTCTCGCTCACTCGGGACTGACGCTCGACGATCCTCGCGAGCGGCGTCAGGCGTCTCACGTCTTCGTCGGGACGATCCTGGGAACCACTCCGTTTCTGGTTCTCAACATTCTGGTGCCGGCCCTCTTCCAGAACGACGACTACGTGTTCTACGGCATCGTCCCCATGATTCTGATTCCCCTGACGTTCGCCTACGCGATCGTCCGTTTCCAGATGCTCAACATCCGGCTCGTCGTCCGCCGGACGTTTCTCTACGCGGCGACGACGGCGATCCTCTTCGGCTTCTACGCGGTGGTCTTCGCGATGGCCAACTCCTTTTTCAAGGGATCCCGGCTGTCCGGATCTCCTCTTTTCAATTTCGGGTTCTTCCTGGTCGCGCTGCCTCTCTTCGAGCTGGTTCGCCGGCGCCTCCAGACCCCTCTCGACCGGCTCTTCTTCCGGGACAAGGTCGACTACCAGATCGCGCTTCTGGAGATGAGCGAGAGAATCACCGGAGAGCTCGACCTGGGTCTCATCGCCGACTATCTGAGCGCGAGCGTGGCCGCGACGATGCGGCTCGAGAAGGCGTCGGTCTGGGTGCGCGATCAGGAGGGTTGGCTCGAACGGCGAGGCCGGCGGGAAGATCGGCTTTCCCCGAACGCCGCCCTGCGGCGTGTGCTCCAGAAGGAGGGCCGCCCGACGAGGCTCGAGGACCTTTCGCTGCGGTTTGCCGATCCGGAAAGCGACGAGTTTCGAGTCCGGCTGATGGACGAAGGCTTTCGCCTGATCGTGCCCCTGGTCTATCGCGAGAGATTGCGAGGCATGCTCGCCCTGAAGGAGAAGCTCTCCGGCGAGCGCTTCGACCGGGACGACGACGCCTTGCTCTCGACGCTCGCCAATCAGGCGGCTCTGGCGATCGAGACGGCGATGCTCCACGACGAGATGACCCGCCAGGCGGAGTTCAAACGCGATCTCGAGATCGCGCGAGACATTCAGACCAGCCTCCTGCCGCGCTCGCTTCCCATAGTGCCAGGGTTCTCCTTTCTCGGCGGAAGCCTGCCGGCGAAGGTTGTTGGAGGTGACTTCTACGATTTCATTCCCCTCGAAGACCGCCGCCTGGGAGTCGTCCTGGGGGACGTTTCGGGAAAGTCGGTGCCGGCCTCGCTTCTCATGGTCGCCTCCAAAGAGATCGTCTATTCCCGGGCTTTGACGACGCTGGATCCGGGTCTCCTGTTCCAGGAGTCCAACCGACGCATCTATTCGATCAAGCGGCGCATGTTCGTGTCGCTCGGTTATTTCGTTCTCGATCCCGACACCATGACCCTTCGGTACGCGATCGGTGGCCAGCCGCTTCCGATCCTGGTGCGGGCCGGAGACGGCGGTCCGCGAGCCCTCGAGCCGCCGGACCACCGCCTCCCGCTGGGCGCGTTTCGGGAAGTGCCCTACGACACGCGCGAGCTCTTTCTGAAGCGCGGGGACCTGATCTTCTTTTACACGGATGGATTCTCGGAAGCGATGGACAGAAAGATGGAGCCGTTCGGGGAGGAGAGGCTCATGTCCTCCGTGGCTCATTGGAGCAGCCGCCCCCTGGAGGAGGTCGCCAAGGGCGTCCTCTCCGATATCCGGGGTTTCGTGGATGGCGCCGAGCAATACGACGACATGACCTTCCTGCTCCTGCGGGCCGAATAGGGGGTCTTTTGAGTAAACCCGCGGCCCTCTTGGCCGTATCATCGGAAAGGATATGAAGATCCGCCGGTCCATCTCTGTCGCCAGCGTGCTCCTGTTGCTTGCCGCCGCCGGCGTGGCCGCGATCTACCTGACCCGCCGTGAGGTCACGACCTCTTCGGCCGCCGCGTACCACGCCTTTCTGCGCGGGTTCCAGAACGAGCAGCGCTTCTACAAGAAGGAAGCGCGCGTGGATTACGCGCGGGCGATCGAGCTCGATCCCGAATTCGCGGAGGCGATCCTCGGGCTCGCGCGCCAGGCCGACCGGGAGCAGGCGCTCTCGCTCGTCGAGCGGGCCTGGACGCTGCGCGATCGGCTGACGGAGCGCGAGCGGCTCCAT
>DATDNV010000126.1:0-9530 GCA_036518075.1 Thermoanaerobaculia bacterium | reverse complement strand
CTGGGGGGCGGCTACATCAATAACCCGGGCCGTTACCTGGTGCTTCTGCCGCCGATCAACGGCGCGACGGCGCTTTCCGGAACGCCGTATTTCACCGAAAGTCCCGGAGATCCTTTCCGGGCCTGGGACTATTCGGTGACCTTCGACTACATGCCCAGAGAGTGGCTGACTTTTCGGCTGGAGTTCAACCGGCGCGCCGCCAATGTGCCCTATTTTTCGGGCCCGGGAGGCGTAACGCCCCCGGGCGGCAATACCGGCCCTCCCGGGTCCGCTGTGCCTGGCTTCACACCCGACCTGACCAAGACCGAGAGCCGGATCACGACGGGGTTGCTCGTGAAGTACTGACGTGCGTCAACAATATATATATTGTCACTTTGAAATTTCGCGCGACCACACGCCGCGTGATCGTTCGGCGGTGGTCCGCCCCGACGTTTAGTCGCCTTCCGCTTCCTCTTTGCCGCCAAACAGGCCCAGCTCGTCGTTCGGCTCGTCGTATTGAAAGAGCTGGCCGTAGCGGCCCCAGTAGACGATCGTCTTGAAGAGCTCCGCGACGTCCTGGCTGGGCAGGCGCTCGGCGAGTACGTGGCGGATCTCTTCGCCTGACTTCGGCCGGTCCGGCTCCTCGGCCAGCATTCGCGCGAGCTCGCCGAAGACGCCGAGAGTGAGCAGGCGCCGGCGGAACAGGAGCCGCTTCTCCGGCGGCGGCGCGGCGACCATCTGCCGCCCGAGCTCCGTCAGGCGAACCAGGTCTCCGGGAGTCTCGACGAATGCCAGCATCTCCGCGCCCTTGACGACGGCGATCGTTCGGCCGAACTCGTAGTCGGTCAGGGCATCGATCGTGAAGAGGTCCTCCTCGCCGCCGCGGTCCGCGAGGATCTCGAGCAGGCCCAGCATCTGGCCGACATTGACGTTGGGAACGGGCCGGAAGGGTCCACACGCGACCTTTCCCGCGGCCGCCGGCGCCTCCTCCGGGAGGTGCACGCCCGTGACGATGTCGTGGATGCGCTCGACCATCTGGAGAAATTCCGGATGCCGGTACTCGCGCGGGTGGGGAAGCGTGTTGACGATCTCCTGCCGCACGCTTCCGGGATTCGCGCCCATGATCACGATGCGATCGCCCAGGTAGACCGCCTCATCGATCAGGTGCGTGATCATCAGGATCGAGGAAAGCCCGGTCCCCCCGTCCGACCAGAGCCGGTAGACCTCCGCGCGCAGGGATTCCGCGGTCAAGACGTCGAGCGCGGAAAAGGGCTCGTCCATGCAGAGCAGCTCGGGTGCGCCGACCAGGGCCCGCGCGATGCCGACACGCTGTTTCATTCCTCCGGAAAGCTCCTTGGGGTACGCGCGCTCGACACCGGTCAGGCCGACTCTCTCGATCGCGCCCGAGACCCGCTCCTCGACTTCGTTCACCGGGAGCGGCCGGCCGTTGAGCCCCACGCGCACGTTCTCTTCCACCGTGAGCCACGGGAACAGCGCGAAATTCTGGAAGACGACGGCAGCTCCCGGATGGATCCCGGACAGCGGCTTCCCATGCTGAGTAACGGTGCCGGACGTCGGCGGTATCAGACCGATCAGAATCCGCAGCAGCGTCGACTTGCCACAGCCGGATGGTCCCAGAATCGCGACGACCTCTCCCCGGCGGATCGAGAGATCGACCTTGTCGAGGATGACGCGCTCGCGCCCTTCGTCATCGCGATAGGACTTCGTCACGCCCGCGGCCGCGGCGATCGAGGTCTCGACCTTCGAATTCGGCGCTGGCGCGGCATTCATCGATTCAAAGCGTATCGCGACTCGGCGAGCCGATAGAGAGGACGCCAAACGGTTCGGTTGATGACGATCAGCGCTGCCGACATCGTCAGAACGCCGGCCGCCAGCAGAGGAAAATTCGCTTCCTGCGTGGCGCGCGTGATCACCGACCCCAGACCGAACGCCTCGAACGTGCGGCCGCGGTAGGTCAGGACCTCCGCCACAATCGACGCGTTCCAGGCGCCGCCCGCCGCCGTGATCAATCCCGTCACCAGATATGGAAAGACCGAAGGAAGGAAGAGCTTGCGCCAGCGCTCGGATCCCTTCACGGCGTATGTTTCGGACGCCTCTTCGAGGTCGTGGGGAATGGCGCTGGCTCCGGCAAGCACGTTGAAGAGGATGTACCACTGCGCTCCCATCAGCATGAGAGCGGCGGCGACCACCGTGAACGGGACCCGAAGCGCGAGCAGAAGTCCCGTGACGAGCGGGAAGAGCATCGGAGCCGGAAACGAGGCGACGAGCTGGGCGACCGGCTGCAGCCGGCGCGACCAGGTCGGCGAGCGGCCGATGAGAATTCCGGCGGGGACGCACCAGAGAGCTCCGAGAGCCAGGGCTCCGAACGTGCGCAGAAATGTGGCGCCGAGCGCCCTGGCGAGAAGGCCCCACTCCGGGGCCGGCACGCGCGACAGAAGCGCGATCAGACGCCAGGCTCCGGCGATTGCCGCGAGACCCACCATCAAACCGACGATCCCGATGATTGCCCCGCGAATCCGAGAACCGTCCGAGACGGGGCCGCTCGTTGGCGCAGGCGAGGACCGGGCCGGAGCCGACGGGGCGGCTGCCGACGGGCGAGCGTGACGCAGGCGTCTCGCGATCCAGGAGCGGCGGAGAAGATTGAGAACCCAGGAGTGCGGCGCTTCCGCTCCGGCGATCTCCTCGAGCCGGAACCGCTGGGACCAGGCCACGAGAGGCTTCCAGAGGAGCTGATCGACGGCGATGATCATGAGCGACATCGCGACGACCGCCCAGATCATTGCGCGCTTGTCTCCCTTTTCGATCGCGACCGCCATGTACGAGCCGACGCCGGGAAGGCGGAAGTCGCGATTCCCGAGCGTGAAGGCTTCATTGACGGTCAGGAAGAACCAGCCGCCCGCCATCGACATCATCGAATTCCAGACGAGCCCGATCGCGGCCGCGGAGACCTCGACAGCGCCGAAGGTCTTCAGCCACCCGAAGCGATGGATGCGGGCCACTTCCTTGAGCTCCTGAGGGACCGCTCGCAGCGAACCGTAGAAGGAGAAGACCATGTTCCAGACCTGCCCGGTGAAGATCATGAGAATGCAGGCGAGTTCGAGCCCGACGTTGGTGTGTGGAAAAAGGGCGACCATGCCGAGCACGAGGCCGGGGAGAAATCCCAGGACTGGAATCCCCTGGCCGATATCGAGTAGCGGGATCATGACCTTCTCCGCGCGGCGGGAGTGGGCGGCGACGGTCCCGTAAACGAGGGTGAAGACCAGCGAGAGCAGATACGCTGCAAAGCCGCGCGACAAAGACATGAGCGTGTAGCCCGGCAGCGCCCGCGGATTCAGGTCGATGACGACCGCCTCGCGAATCGGCGCTTCCCAGCGCTGCGCGAGAGTGACGACGCCCGCGATGACCGCGAAGAGCACGCAGGCGAGGGCGAGGTCCACCGCCAGCCCGGCCCGAACGGCCGGCGCCTCCTCGTCGGGCGAGGCAAGGCCCATCCGAAGAAAGAAAGTTGGTGTGCGCACGGCCGGGATTATCCGGCGAGCGAGTGGGCCGGCCAAGCAATAGTTGGATGCCCCTTTACGCCGTTTTCAGTTCTGACTCTCAGCGCGGGCGGTCGCTGCGCGACCGGCGCTGCGAAATTTTCTAACCGGGAGCTGGCCGGGGCGTTGCAGGGGACGTGTCTGCGCGCTCTCTCGACACGCCGATTTCTAGGAGGCTTTGCGCATCCTCGCGCGCTGGGCCAGAACGCGGATCGGAAGCACGATCGCCTGCAGCCCGGCGAACTGCAGACGGCGCTGGATCGCGAAGGCGGTCTCGTTGTGCAGGAGCCGGTAATAGATCCGATCGTTCTCGAAGACGAGCTGGCCGAGATAGAAAATTCCGCGAGGAAGCTCCTCCCGCACCTGTTCGCAAAGCTCGATCAGCTTTTCGACGGCCTCAGTGCCGATGGCGTAGCGGTAATCGGCTCGGAAACCCAGACGATGCGCGAAGGCAACGTACTTTTCGAGATCCTCGATCGTCTGTTTCTTGAGCGCTTCAAGCTCTGCCTCGCCCTTGAAGTGGGCCGAATCGATGACTCCCACCGAGACGAAGAGATAGTTCTTGTATTGGCGGGGGAAGAGATTCTGGACGGACAGCACCATGTGAATCCCCATCCCCGAAAACCCGTTGACCAGCATGACCGCCACCGGTTCCTCCCGGGGAATCCTTTCGGGCGGAGTCGGATGGGGACGCAGCGGGATGTTCAAGAGAGCATCATCCAAACGACGCAACTGCTCGCGCACTCGCAAGTAATGCTTGTTGACGAGAAAGGCGAGGCTGACGAGGGAAGCGGTTACGACGGCCGTCACCCAGCCGCCTTCCTGAAACTTCTCGAAGACGGTAATGATGAGGATCGAAACACAGAGCACGAGTCCCGTCGCCTGAAGCAGGAAGTTCCCCTTCCACGTCCTGTCGCGCCTACGTTCCTGCCACCAGTGGCGCGTCATGCCGAGGAGGGTCAGGCTGAAAGTCACGAAGACGTTGATCGCGTACATGACGAGAAGCTTGGAGACCGAGCCGTGGGTATAAACGAGAGTCGCCAGCGCCGCGAAGCCCATAAGGAAGATGCCGTTGTTCGTCACCAGTCGATCCGAGAGCTGCGCGAAACGGCGGGGGACCCAGTTATCGATCGCCATGTTGGCCAAGATCCGCGGACCGTCGAGAAAGCCGGTCTGCGCAGCCACGAATAGCAAGCAACCGGCGGAGACGAGCGTGACGACGACGAGCGCGTGACCAATGTCGAGGCCTCCGAGCGTCCAACCGCCGAAGGTCCTCTCCGCCAAAATGGCGTTCATGACTTTGTGCGGATGCGGCTGCGAGCCTGTCAGCAGGTACCCGAGAATGATTCCTCCGGCGGTGAAAGCGAGCGAGACGGCCATGTAACCCATCGTCTTCTTTGCGTTGTGAACGCGCGGCTCGCGGATGATCGGCATGCCGTTGGACACCGCTTCGATACCCGTATAGGCGCCTCCGCCCAGGGAGTACGCGCGCATCACAATCAAAAAGAGGGCGAGCGGTCCGAGACTCGATGAGGTGGCGCGCGCTTCGCTGATCGCGCCGGTCAACACTCCGGGAAGGCCGAAGAAATGCTGGGCGGCAGATGTGACGATCATCGCAAAGTGCGTCCCGATGAACACGATGAAAATCGGGACCAGAATCGTGACGCTCTCCTTGACACCGCGAAGGTTGAGCAGCACGAGAAGACCGAGGACGATGAGCTTGCTCGGAAAGACCGCCCCGTGCCATCGCTCGGGGAGGAAGCTGAAAATCTGATCGACTCCCGAAGCGGCCGAGGTAGAGATCGTCAGGACATAGTCGACGATGAGCGCGCACCCGGAAACGACGCCGAATCGCGGACCGAGGAGCTTCGTCGCCACCAAATAGCCACCGCCTCCTCCGGGGAAGATCTCGATGACCTTGCTGTAACAGGCGGAGATGATCAGAACCGTCGCCGCGATCATGACTGCGAGGAAGATCGCCAAGGACGAATGCGGTCCCAGAGCTTTGAAAGCCTCCTCCGGGCCGTA
Source organism: Thermoanaerobaculia bacterium (assembly GCA_036518075.1). Lineage (GTDB taxonomy): Bacteria > Acidobacteriota > Thermoanaerobaculia > UBA5066 > Gp7-AA6 > DATDNV01. Next base: position 3,966 of record DATDNV010000126.1, on the reverse strand, counting down.
GGCGGAGGAGGACAAACCGTCGGCTCCCAGCCCGACCCAGGCGAGAAAGGCGACGAGGGTGACGTGGTGAAAGACCCGAGGATCCATCGGGTCTCGCGCTTTGCCGACGACGATGTTCTTGAGCGTTTCCCGGGTCGTCAAATTCTCACCGCAAACTCCCGCGTCGCAGTTCCGTCCCGACGCAGGCAAGATCCATTTTGACCTTGCCGGAGCGTTCGTCCTCCCAGCCTTCCATCTCGAAGACGCCCTGATTTCTGAGGTATTTGGACAAGTTCGCAGCCGCCTGGGGGGACAGCAGCGCGGATTATGTGAGTGTGCGTCCGATCAAGTCAATTCGGCTCTTGGTGATAAAGTCATGACCTCTTTTTTTTGATGAGCAGCAGGCCGCTGGACGTGAAACCCGCACCGGGACGCTGCCGATGACGCCGTCCGGACCGCCGCAAGTGGTTCGCGAGAAAGTCTCTCGCCTGACCGGCTCCCGTGTCTCTGTGGCGCTCGTCTGCGACCGTGATTTTGAGCCGGACGAGCTGTCGCGGCTACGCGGTATAGAGGCAGCGGAACAGCCGCGACCAGCCGATTTCGACATCGAAGGGCGAATCGTGCGGTACGAGTGCGAGGCGGACGAGGAACCCAAGTGGCGGCTGGCATTCGAGATTTTGCTGGTGAAGACGGCCCGTTCCGCCCCGAAACCGGTTCCCCGACCATCGGCAGGCACTCGAACCCAGGCCGGGCTTCGTAAGCTCCACTTGGGATAGTCCCCGCGAGGGGACGACGTGACGGGATTCCGTCCGTCGCAATTCCGCGCCGCGACGGGGTCAAGCGAACTCGAGGAGGAATTCGGACATGAGGAAGATCCTGGCGCTATCGGCGGTGGCGGCGTTTTGCATCGCGGTCGTCGCGCTCGCGGGCGACGACAAGGTGAGCGGGCATGAGGGCCACCATGGAAAGGGCGGGACGATCACGAAGGTCGACACGGCCGGAAAGATGATGATGGTCAAGGGTTCCGACGGAAAAGAGACGGCCGTGTATTGGAACGACTCGACGAAAGTCGAAGGCGACCAGATGAAGGAAGGAATGAAGGTCCACTACAAGGGCGAGAGCAAAGACGGCAAGATGACGGCGAGTTGGGTCCACGTCGGCGAAATGAAAAAGATGTGACGATCCCGAGTCGGTGAGGGAGACGGGGCGCTCGAGCGCCCCGTTTTCTTTTTCTCCCTAACCACTGCGGTAGCGCAGCCGTAGCGAGAGCTGAAACGCTCCCCGGTGGTGAATCTCGTGATCGAGACTTCCGCGAACGATCAGCCACCAGAAGCTCGTCCGCCCGAGGACCTGCGGCTCGTCGACCTCTCGCGCGAGCGCTTCTTCGGCCATCTCGCCGATTCGCCGCGATCGCTCGCCGCCGAGACGCTCGAGCTCTCTCGTCAGGAAGGGCCAGTCGCTCGCATGGGCGTCCCCGGGCGCGATGACCGCGCGCAGTCCCGACGAGCCCTCCAGATACTTGAGGATCCAGACATCCGCGTCGACGAGATGTTGGACGATGTCGACGAAGCTCAGGGCGCGCGGATCCGGCCGCCAGTCTTCATCGCCGGACCGGACCTGTCGGACGCGCTTCAGCGTCGATTCTCGGACGGTCTCGGAGAAGAGCGCCAGGCGCCCGGCGGAAGAGGAGTTCCACGGGTTCGCCGAGAATTCGATGCTCCAGTCTAATCGAAGCTCCGGCACGGCCGGAGAAATGGATAGACTCTGCGCCTGGCGGGTCGAGTTTCCTTTTTGGGAAGGAGGAATCCGATGCTCAAAGGGTTTCGCGAGTTCGTCGCTCGGGGAAATGTGGTCGACCTCGCCGTCGGCGTGGTCATCGGGGTCGCGTTCAGCGGCATCGTCGATTCTCTGGTGAAGGACATCATCACGCCGATCATTGGGATGTTGGGCGGCCAGCCGGACTTTTCTTCCATCAAAGTAGGCTCGATCATGCTCGGCAACTTTCTCAACGCCGTCCTGAGCTTCTTGATCAAAGCGGCCGGTATTTATTTCCTCATCGTGCTGCCTTTCGGTCGCTTTGCCGCCAGGATGGCAGCGGCACCCCCGCCGAATCCCCAGGAAACGCTGTTGAGAGAGATTCGCGATCTGCTCGCGCAGAAGCGGTAGCGGAACCGTCCTCTCTGGGTAAGCTGTCCCCGGGTGCGGGAGCCGACCACCGAAACCGGCGGTAATGCCGGTGCGTTCTTCTCCGTCATCACGCGGACGCTCAGATCGACCTGGCTGGCATACGCGCTCGAGAGCCTGGCCCGGCAGACACGAATGGATTTCGAGCTCGTGCTCGTGGACAAGAGCGGAGGACAGGCGGAGTCGATTCTCGCCCGCTTCCAGAACCGCCTTCCCGCGGTGCGCCGGCTCGCGATCGGTAGGCCGGTCTCGCGGCCACGAGCGCTGAGTGCCGGTATCGGCGCCGCCCGAGCCAGCACATCGGAATTCTGGACGAGGACAACCTCTACGATCCGGCGCATCTCGAGCGGCTGATCGAGGGGCTCGCCGAGTCCGGCGAGGACTACGTCTACACGGGCGTGCGCCACGCAACGTTCTCGACCGACGGCCGCCGGATCGAATCGCGCGACGTGTCGATCCCCTTTCAGTTCGAGAAGTTGATTCTGGGCAACTACATCTACGCGACGGGGTCGGCCTTCCGGAAATCGCTCTGGGAGCGGGTTGGAGGTTACGACAAGCGGTTCGAAGTGTTCGAGGATTGGGACTTCATCATTCGGGCGGCTCAGTCCGGGAGATTTCACCATCTCCCCGTCGTCTCGGGAGAGTCCCGCAAGTTCACCGGTATCGCTGCGCCTCCGGGCGCTCCTTCCCTTGCGTGGCGCGCCGAGGGTACAGTCGCCGGATGCGAGACGCCAGCGAGGTCAAAGCCCAGATTTCCGCCGTCCGCGATCGGCTGAAGGAGCTTTCCGGATTTTGGATCGGTGAAGGCGCGGCGATGGTTTACGCGCTCGAGTGGGTTCTCCAGAAACGAGAAACCTCACCGGCCGGCGAGCTCGGCCGCGCCGGGGGCGAATCGGAAAAGATCGCGGCGAACCTCACGAAGCTGGTCGAGAAGGCGATGGCGGACAAACCGGCCCCCGTGCGCGCGAAGGCGGCGCCGCGCCAGCCACGAGCTTCCAAGACTCGGAAATGAGGAACCGCCCGGAGACCCGAAAAAAAGCGGCCGGCGCGAAGCCGGCCGCCAGAGATGGGCCGCCCCGAAGGGCGGCAACGAACGGGTGTCCTACGAAACCTTCACCTCGACGGTCTTCGGGCGGGGCTTGTCGAGCTTCGGCAGCTTGACGATGAGCATTCCGTCCTTGAATTCCGCAAAGATTTTGGTCTCGTCGGCGTCGATCGGGATGGCGAAGGTCCGCACGAACGTGCCGTAGGCCCGTTCGATGCGATGGAACTTCTTCCCCTTCTCCTCCTTCTCGAGCCTCCGCTCGCCTGTCACCGTGAGCTCGTTCTCCTGGAAGGTCACCTTCACATCTTCCTTCTTGACCTCGGGAATCTCGAGCTTCACGAGATACTCTTTTTCCGTCTCCTGGATGTCGACCGCCGGCGCCCAGTCTGCAACTTTCAGGGACTCGGTCACGTCGAACGGACGAGTCCAGTTGCTGAACAGTTTGTTGAAACGCTCCGACAATCCCTCCATCTCGCGGAAGAACGGCGTCTCGTAGCGCGCATAGAGCGGGAAGGTCGGCTCACGACGGATGAGGTTCATAAATCCCCCTTTCACCAGTCCACCTTTACGGTGCCCAGCATGCGCCCTGCGTCGCGCGGCGTCATGACGCGATCGCATCATTTGGAAAGGGTTTTGAAAAATTTCGGAAGGACGCGACGCTGGCCGCCGTGCGCTGAGACTACTTTTCCTTTCGCCAGGTCATTTCCACGCGCACGGGCATCGCGTTCTTGACAGGGATTGCCAGAAGCGAGGGCGGG
>DATDNV010000125.1:0-4852 GCA_036518075.1 Thermoanaerobaculia bacterium | reverse complement strand
AGGGCCCTCGTCTAGAAAAGTCTCGGCGCCGGTCCCGTCAGGAACCGCCCGCGCCGAAGCCAGCGGGACGGTTCGATCCCGTTCAGCTCCACCAAGACTTGCAGCGCAGGCGGTCGCTACGCGACCGGCGCTGCAACTTTTCTAACCGAGAGCTGAGCACCCGGAGACTTGGCACGGCGCGAACGAAGATAAGAGCCTCCGTTTAGAAAATTCTCGGCGCCGGTCCCGTCAGGGACCGCCCGCGCCGACCCGTTTCAGTAGAAATCCGAACAGGACATGAAATAGCCACAGATCGGTTCAGGACAGAGAAGCTTGCACTTGCGCTCGAGCAATACCGAACCGCAGTTGGGGCAGAACCGCTCCGGGCGAGCCTCCGCGTCTCGAATGGACTCGGCGAGCCCGGTCTGTGCTGGTGCGTTCTCGAGGTTTGGCTCCTCGAGAGGCGTCATGGCGTCGGCTTCGCCGTCTGCGGCGCAGCTGGCGTTCCGGCGAGCTCCGGTCCTGTTTTCAGAGTCAGCCCGGCGGGCGTCCGAAGCGCTTCGACAGGCGTTGTATCCGGAGTAGGGATCGGCTCGGGCGTCCGAATCTGAGCCGACGAGGAATGCTCCTGCTTATGAGAGCCGCCACAGGATTGGAAAATCAGCAATCCGAGGAGAACCGTCACCGAGATTGGTCGGCGCAAACCTCGCATCAGGCCCCTCACTTCGCTGAAAACGCTCTCACGACAAAATTTTGTCTTTTTAATCACGAGATTATGCCTGAGTTTTGTCTGTTTCGCCGGAAATCTCTTCCCTAAATACCTCGAAATGAAAGGGAAATCGCCAGGGTCCACTCTGGTACGGCGCTTGGATTAGCAAGCCGTCAAGAAGAGCGCCGGCGTGGGAGTTCCGGCACGGGGGGGAGCTTCACGGTTCCCCCCCTTGTTTTTTCTGCTCGCCGATCTTCGATCCCAAAGGTCAAGGGCGGTGCGAACTGGCCGTAGGCGTGTGCGTCGCTGCGACTCCGCCGGGCGGAAATCTCCCGCTCGAGCTCCCGGATGCCCTCGCCCGTCCGGGCGGAGATCGCGATACCTCCAAAAGGAATCGCCCTGGGCGCGAGATCTGCCTTGTTCCAGACCGGAAGAATCCGGCGCGAGTCCACGCCGAGCTCCTGTAGGACTTCCAGCGCGACGTTCCGCTCCTCCTCCACCTGGGGGGAGGACAGGTCGAGCAGATGAAGCACGAGATCCGCCTCCCGAATCTCGGCGAGCGTTGAACGAAAGGAAGCCACGAGCGTCGTGGGGAGCTTCCGCACGAATCCGACCGTGTCGATGATCACCGTTCCCGGAAGCTCTGGCGAGCGGGCCCGGGCGACTCGCGCATCGAGAGTCGCAAAAAGCCGATCCGCGACGTAGGCTTCTTCGCTCGTCAGACGGTTGAAGAGCGTGGTCTTTCCGGCGTTGGTGTAGCCCGCGATCGCCACTTGAAACGTTCGGCGCCTCCCCCGGCGCTGGACCGAACGAGAGGTGTCGATCCGATCGAGGTCCCGGCGAAGTCGCGCGATCCGAGTGCGGATCTTCCGCCGGTCGACCTCGAGTTTCTGCTCGCCAGGTCCCCGTGCTCCGATGCCGCCTCCCAGGCGGGAGAGATGCTCGTACCGGCCGGCAAGTCGCGGCAACAGGTACTGGAGCTGCGCCAACTCGACCTGCGTTCGCGCCTCGCGCGAGCGTGCGTGAGACGCGAAGACGTCCAGAATCAACCCCGGTCGATCGAGGACCCGGACCTCTTCCTTCCAGCACCGCTCGAGGTTTCGCACCTGGGCCGGCGCGAGCTCATCGTCGAAGATGACGAGCCTCGCCTTGTGTTTTTGCGCTGCCGAGCCGATCTCCTCGACCGAGCCCTTCCCGACAAACGTCGCCGGGTCGGGAGTCGCGCGTTCCTTGACAAACCGGGCAACGACCTCGGCGCCCGCCGTGTCGGCGAGGCGTCCGAGCTCGTCCAGATGCTCATCAGCGACGGGACGTGGAGTCGCCCGATTCGCCACTCCCACCAGAATCGCTCGTTCCCGAGCCGCGATCGCCATTACACGATTCTAAGTGCGAATTTCCACCGCTCCCTCGTCCTCGCTCCTTGCTTTCCCGCTCCTTGCTCCCACGGCTGTGGTATTCCTTGGCTCTCTTGCGTGCGCTTTCGAATCCAGAGCTTCTTCTTCGCGATCGTCTCGAAGGACTGTACCGAGCCTACGGGCGGGAGACCGCAGAGAGCGATCCAATCGTCTTTCCGCTCCGGTACCCGGAACCGGAAGACCGGGAGGCCGTGGCCTGGATCGCGAGCGCATTTGCCTACGGCCGCGTCGCGACGATCCAGGACAACGTCGGACGAATCCTCTCGGCGTTGGGTTCGCATCCGGCGGCGACCCTGGACCGGATCGCCGACCACCGTGGCTTCGCACGCGAACACTGGAACCGCTTTCGCCACCGATTTCATTCCTGGCGCGATGCGGCTCTCCTCACCTACGTGATCGGTCAGGCGCGGCAACTCTCGGGCTCCGTCGCCGCCTTCTTCGAAGCCGAATTTCGCGAAGAGGAGCGAGACGTCGAGGGTCTCCTGTCTCGCGTCGTCCGAAAGATTCTCGACCTGGACTACCGTCCGGTTCTCGGCCGGCGTCGCATGATGGAGGGGTCTCCCGCCCGCTTCCTGTTCCCCGATCCGGCGGATGGCTCGGCATGCAAGCGGTGGAATCTGTTCCTGCGCTGGATGGTCCGGCGCGACGGCCTCGACTTCGGCCTCTGGCGGACGATCCCGACCGATCGCCTCGTCATTCCGACCGACACTCACATTCACCTCGTCTCCCGACGGTTGGGGCTCACGCGCCGCAAGAGCGCCGACTGGAAGACGGCGCGCGAAATCACTGATCGCCTGGCACGATTCGACGCCTCGGATCCGGTGCGATTCGACTACGCCCTCTGTCGCATCGGGATCTTCGGAATCTGCCGGCAGGATCTGCAGCGCTCCCTCTGCGGCGAGTGCTTCGCCGCGGGCGCCTGTCCGGCGAGCCGGCGCAGAAAAGACCGGAGGTTCGCCGTCCGACCGGAGAGATGGGAGGGACGGCCCGCTTCTCGGAACAATCAAACAATGATTCAATGAACGAGTGACCAGGTTCGCATGAAGACTCGCACCCTTCTCACCCTCGTGTTCGCGGTGCTTCTGGTCGTCGTCGGGACGATCTGGATCCGCTCGCTGGTTCCGCCGGAATCCCCGACCGGCTCACTGGCCTTTCTGTCCGCCGCGCCGGAGCTCCCGATCTTCGACCGCGACGGGAAGCGAATCGACCTGTCGAAGGAAAAAGGGCGGCTTCTCATCGTCCACTTCTGGGCGACCTGGTGTCCGCCCTGCGTCGAGGAGATCCCGGCGCTCTCGAAGTTCTGGGATCAATACCGCGGCCGCTCGGACATCGTCCTCTTTGCGGTGTCGGTGAACAAAGACTGGAAGACGATCGACGAGTTCAACGCCAAGAATCCCAATCGCCTGCCGATCTTCCAGGACCCGAACGCAGCGACGGCGGCTCGGTTCGGAACGACGCACTACCCGGAGACCTACATCGTGAACAAGGCCGGCCGCGTCCTCTACCGCATCCAGGGTGGAGTCGAGTGGTCGAACGCGGAAATCAAGCAGCGAATCGAACAGCTTCTGCAGTCGTGAGGGTTCGCTGAGGAGAAACGCGGCCCGTCTCGTCATCACCTGGGCGGCCTGGAGCTTCACCGTCCTCGTTCTCGCGAAAGCGGCCGAAAAGCTGCCCGGCGAAATCCCGGATCCGCTGGGATTGGCGTCCCGGGGAATCGCGCCTCCGCCGCTCGCGCGCTGGGACTCCGGCTGGTATTACCGAATCATCGTGGAAGGGTATCGCCACGATTCCGACTCCTCCGAGGCGTCGGTGGGCTTCTACCCTCTCTACCCTGTCCTCGTTGGCGCGATCGCCCGCGTGTTCCATACGCCGGTGTTCCACACGGGGATCGCCCTGTCGTTGCTCTGTCTCCTGGGGGCGCTCTTCCTGATTCGGGACCTCTCGAACCTCTGGGATTCCCGGGGCGATCCCGATGGTGCGGCGGAAGCGATCCTCTTCTTTCCCACCGCGTTCTTCTTCGCCGCTTTCTACACCGAATCCCTCTTCTTGCTGACGACCGCCGCCTGTCTGTGGGGGTTGCGGCGCGGCCGCTGGCTCGTCGCCGGATTGGGCGCGGCGGCCGCGGCGCTCACACGCCTGAACGGCGCCCTCACTCTCTTCCCCATTCTCATCGCCGCCGGTGCCGACACGAACTGGAGGCTGAGGAACATCCGCGGCAAGCATGCCCTCGCGCTGCTGCTCGGTGTCGCCGGAGCCGCGGCGTACCCCGCCTATCTCTGGCGCCGTTTTGGCAGCCCTCTTCTCTACATTCATGCCAAGAACAACGTGCTCGGAGTGACGCAAGGGTTTCGACCTCCCTGGCATCTTCTTCGCCTCGTCTTCAAGAGAGGGTTCGAACTCGTCACGGGACTCCACATGGGGCACCAGATCCGTTCCTGGCTCGAGCTCGGTTCGCTGCTGGCTTTCAGCGTGCTCGCCGTTCTCCTCTTTCGGCGCCGCCTCCTTCCGGAGGCCTCTTACTGCGCGGCTTCCGTTCTGCTCTTCTGGTGCGCGGGATCGTTCGACGCGATCGATCGTTACGTGCTCGTTCTCTTTCCGTGTTTCTTTCTCATCGGCGAACTCCTGCGGCGGCGGGCTGCCCTCGCGTTCGCCTACCGGTTCGCCGGCGCGGCGCTGAACGCCATGCTCCTCGTCCGGTTCGTCCGATGGATTTGGGTGGCCTAGCCGCATGGAGCACTCCCGAAATCAA
>DATDNV010000124.1:0-9192 GCA_036518075.1 Thermoanaerobaculia bacterium | reverse complement strand
CAGTCCTGCGCCCAGGCCCGTTTCGTCAGCTCGCCCAGGGTTTCCAGCTCGGCGAACTGGGCCTCGTCGTTGGCGTCGGCGGTCGACCCGGGGCGAAGGCCGTCGCCCAGCGAGAAGGAAATGTCGTAGGTCTTCATGATCTCGCAGATCTCGTCGAACCGCGTGTAGAGGAAGGACTCCTCGTGGTGGGCCAGGCACCACTTGGCCATGATCGATCCTCCGCGCGAGACGATGCCGGTCACGCGGCGGGCGGTCAGCGGGATGTACCGCAAAAGGACTCCCGCGTGGATCGTGAAATAGTCGACCCCCTGCTCCGCCTGCTCGATCAAGGTGTCGCGATAGATCTCCCAGGTCAGCTCCTCGGCCTTTCCGTCCACGCGCTCGAGCGCCTGATAGATCGGGACCGTTCCGATCGGAACCGGGGAATTGCGCAGGATCCACTCTCGGGTTTCATGGATGTTTTTGCCCGTGGAGAGATCCATGACGGTATCGGCGCCCCATCGGATCGCCCACGTCATCTTTTCCACCTCTTCCTCGATCGTGGAGGTGACGGCGGAATTGCCGATGTTCGCGTTGATCTTGACGAGAAAATTCCGGCCGATCGCCATCGGCTCGGATTCCGGATGATTCACGTTCGCGGGGATGATCGCTCGACCCAGCGCCACCTCGCTTCGCACGAACTCGGCCGATATGCCCTCGCGGATGGCGACGAATTCCATCTCGGGCGTCACGATGCCCTTCCGGGCAAAGTGCATCTGCGTGACGTTGCCCCGGCCGCGCAGAGCCAGACGCGGACGGGTGAGAGCGAGTTGGGGTGCACTCGCCCGCCTGGGAGAGGACGCCTCGTGCGGTCCGCGCCGATCGATCCACTCCCGGCGCAGCTCCGGAAGCCCCCGATGGAGGTCGATGTCTATATCCGAATCGGTATAAGGCCCGGACGTGTCGTACACGCGCAGCGGGGCGTTGGGCTCCATCCGGGCCTGCAGGCTCCGTGTGGGTTGCAGGGCGATCTCCCGAAAGGGGACGCGCATTCCGCCGGGGCCGGGCGCGTAGACCTTCCGAGAACCGGGGAGCGGCTCCCGATTCGCGACGGCAGGAGAAGGAAGAACCTCTGGCCGACTGCTCATGACAACCTCCCTACGGCGGCATTACCCGCATCAGGTCCTGTCCACCGGATTTCGAGTTCCGGCGGATCGGGGTCTCCGCCGGCAAAGCTCGGCGGACTCTCAGCCTTCCACGCCAACGCGGGGAGTGGGCTCCCCCGTACGATCGCGAGTGTACCGCTTTTTCGATTCTCCGGATTCTTTCGGATCTCCTGCCTCGACGTGCGAAGTATGGAAACCCCAAGTGGCTTCTCGCGCGTATCTCCCTCCAGCCCGGGCAGTCAAAGCCGGCGGGCTAGAATGGGCGTCAAGGCATTCGCGGGTACGAGGTCATGAGCTTCCGAGTCTGGAAACGGCAATCGACTCCCACTCCCTCATCGCGGGTCGAGGGAGTCGTCGCCGCCGCCCCCGTCGCGAGCCTGCCGCCGGCCGTCGTGACGGCGGGAGCCCGGCGTCTGGCGCCGCTCGCGCTGCTTCTGGCTTGCGTGAACGTCTTCTTTGCGCTGCTCGACCGGCTTCGGATGCACGAACCGACGCAGGCGCGTACCGAAACGCTCTGGCTCTTTGCCGTGGTCGCCGGCATCGGCCTTTCGCTCCTGCTCGCCTGGATCGCCTCACGCGAGATGCTCTCGCCCGAGAGGCTCCTCGACTGGGGACTCGGCTACGAGGTCGCTCAGGCACTGCTCCTGTCCCTGAGCTTTCATCACATTCCTCCGCCCGCCAACTATGCGCCGCGTGGATGGACCGGCGTCGCGGTCTGGATCCTCGCCTACCCGCTCATCATCCCGAACACTCGGACGAAGACTCTCATCGCGACCGCCGCCGCAGCGGTCATGGATCCCCTCGGCTTACTGATCAACGCGGCGGTGGCAGAGCGGGCGATTGCCTCCCCCGTGTGGCTCCAGTTCGGAACGACGATCGTCGCCGCCGGCACGGCCATCTATGTCTCGGGCATCGTGTACCAGATCACCCTCGAGGCCGGAAAGGGCAACGAGATGGGCGCCTACAACCTGGAGACCCTTCTCGGCCGCGGCGGAATGGGCGAAGTCTGGCGCGCAAGCCACCGGCTGCTGGCGCGGCGGGCAGCCATCAAGCTCATCCGCCCCGACGCTCTCGGAAGCGACAGCCGGGAGTGGCTCCGGCGTTTCGAGCGCGAAGCGAAGGCGACGGCCGGCCTCCACTCGCCGCACACCGTCGACATTTACGACTATGGAACGACCGAGGACGGGACCTTCTACTACGTGATGGAGCTGCTGGAGGGCTTCGATACCGAAACGCTGGTCACCGAATTCGGACCTCTCCCGGCCGAGCGCGCGATCTTCATTCTCATTCAGGCCTGCCAGTCACTCGCCGAGGCTCATCAGGGAGGTCTCATCCACCGCGACGTCAAGCCGGCGAACATCTACGTATGCCGGTACGGACTCGAATGGGACTTCGTCAAGATCCTCGACTTCGGTCTCGTCAAGACGGCGGGACTCACCGACGAGCGCGGGCGCCAGCTCACGGTCGCGGGAATGATCGCGGGGACTCCCGGGTACATGTCTCCCGAGATCGGAAGCGGAAGCCCCGACGTGGACTGGAGAGCCGACGTGTATGCGATCGGCTGCGTCGCCTACTGGCTCGTCACCGGTCAGCCCGTGTTCGATGGAACGAACCCGATGCAGATCGTCATGGCCCACATCCAGAAGCAGCCGGTGCCGCCCTCCCGCCGCACGACGATCCCGATTCCGGAGGCGCTCGAGCAGATCATTCTGGATTGTCTGCGAAAAGACCCCAACGAACGCCCGCAGACGATGCAGGAGCTCGCTCTACGGCTGGGCCGCGTGCCTCTCGAACATCCCTGGTCGGATGAACGGGCGCGGCAGTGGTGGATGGTCAACGGCAACCGAGTCGGAAAGCTGCCGGCTGCGAAACATGAGGCCGTATCGTCCTCATCCCAGACGCCCCCGATCGCGGCTGGGCAGGTCTAGGTCTCGCCGACACCCGCCTAGCGGATCTCGAAGGCGCTGGCACTTTCCGCCGTCTTCGGACCCAGCGCGTCGGAGACGGTGACTTTCAGGTTATAACGCCCGGGCGGTAAGCCGTCGGGCCGAAACGCGAAGAGAAGATCTCTGCCGCCAAAACGCTCGCCATCCGATCGATTCACGAGACGAAACCCGACCGGATGCGCGCGCCCGGACGCATCGACCGCCGCGGATTGAACTTGTAGAGGAACGGCCTCCGGGCCCTGGCTGAAGTTGTAGGTCATCAGAACGACCTGCGCGTCCGAGCCGCTGGAGAGAACCGCATCCGCGGCGGGGACGAACGATTCCTTCGCCACCGCGAACGGGTACCCGGCGAGACGCACCGCCTCCTCCGACCGTGCGGGACTCTTGACCAGAGTCCAGCTCGCGCTCGAAGACTGAAAGAACGGCGGCAGAACGACCGCGGCCGTACCGGGCACCGCCGGCACGCGCAGATTCGCGACGCGCAGCCCCGATTCGTCGCTCGTCACGCAGCGGGCGAGGACACGAAGCTCGTAGTCGCCGGGCGGAAGCAGGAGCGTGCCGTAGTATTTGATTCCTTCGTTGCTCGCGCCGGAGGCGACCTTCGATCGATCGACGGAGAATTCCTGCGCGAGGTAGTCGGTCAGAGTTCCCTGAGCGTCCGCCGCATAGGCGTAGATCTGAAACTGGGCGGGAGCAGCGGACTTCCGGATCGCTTCACTCCAGGGAATCTCGAGGATCACGGGCACCTGCGCGAGTCCGAGGTCGACCGGGAAGGAGGCGGTCAGAAGGCGCATGGCAAGCCGGTTTTCCTTCAGGCCGCCGGTGATCAGGTCGCCCGATGCGAGGATCCGCTCGATCGGGGACAGGCGCTGAAGCGGAGGCTCCTCGTAATAGCCGGACCGGGCGAGGACCTTGACCCCGGGCGCGTTGACCTTCACTTTGAGCGGATGGAACGATCCCGGCTTTCCTCCGGCGTTGGTCGAAAACGCCAGAACATAGAAGAGGCGCGTCCTCGCGACGACGTCCTGGAGCTGACCGCCGAGCTCGTTGGCATTGCGGATCATGTCCCCGCCCGTCCCGTTCGCCATCTCGAAGAGGGTTTCTCCGCCGGACGCTCCGGACTGTTTCGTCATGTCTCCTTCGGATCGAAGGCCGCTGATGTCGATGGCGTGGATGACGGTATCGGTGCTTCGAAACTTCGAGAGCGCTTCCGAAAGCACCTGCCGCGCGGCGACGCTGCCGAAACGGGTCTCGCTGTCGACTTTCCAGAGCTCTCCGTTGACGGCGGCTTCGCCGGTCGTGTCCATGTTGGGCGAATGGGAAAACTCCTGGTACGGCGCTCCGTCGCGGCCGGCGTTTCCGGAGAGGAGCCGCCCGTCGAATCCTTCGGAAAAGAACAGAAGATGCTTGCGCCCCCGGACCGATTGCAGGATGCGTGCGACGACGCCCAGAGCGGAGACGAATTGAGTGGCGCGCCCCTGGGCTCGCTCGTTGGAGCTCGACTGCCGCAGCGTCTGCAGGTCCTTCCGAAGCTGGTCCTCGTTGGAGACCTCGGTGGCGGCGGTGCCGCTACTCGGCGCGAGAGGACCGGGAAGCAGGAACGCAAAATCGAGAGGATCCTGAGTGCGAACGGCTCCGTGGGTCAAACCGAGGGTTTCGATGGCGCGCGCCGCCTGCTGCCGGTCCGCGGTGAAATTCACCAGAAGCTTCCATCCGGAGTCAGCCGAGATCGTCGAGACGCCGATGAGATCTGTCCGAGGAGCCGTCTGGACGAAAGTCTTCGCCGCCTGCCGGGCCCGAAGCAGGCCGGAGAGGCTCGTGTAGGAGAGGTCGAAGAGAATCATCCAGCGCGCCTGCGCGAGTCCGTTGGATCCCTCGAGGACCGGCCCGGACGCGGGCAACGGGCGGTTCGGCCCGCTGGACTCTTCGAGCTTGACTTCGTCGAATCCGGAGATCTCCTTTTTCTTGCCATCCTCCCAGAGCTCGAAGTCGGAAGCCTTGAGACCCGCGAGTGGTTTCCCGTCCTTCCCGATGACGCTGACCGGCACCTCGACGACGGTCACCGTCGCCTTCTCGGTTACGGCGCCGGAAGAGGACGGACGCTCCTGCGCCGCGAGCGGCCCTCCGGCAAGGAGAAGGGCGCAAAACCACGCCACTCCGCTCCGAGCCCGATGGCGGAGGAGGAACACGCTCCCTGTGAATCGACTGGGTCTCATGGGTTGAGTCGAGGCTTGAACCCCAACGATGTCACAAACCGGCCCAGTTCTTGAAGTGGCTGACGAACTCGGCTTCCGAGAGCTGCGCTTCACGGCGAAGGCTCTGCTCGAGGCTCACCCCGGCCGCCAGGTCATCGATCACGCAGCGGACCGCTCCTTCGCCTCGCTCCTGGACGAGAAACTCGACGAGACCCAGAGATTCCGCATAGTGGGCCCGCGCGGCAAAGACATCGCTCGCCCGGTGAAACCGAGCTTCGAGCTGCGGCAGGCTCTCCGCGTGGCGGCCGCCCGAGAAGAGACGGCGGAACTCGCTTCTGGGAATCCGCCGCCCCTCGAGCCATTGCGCGAGCCCCTCGTGAAGCCAGCCCGGAGCTCGGTCGTGGGATGCGCGCCGGATCATCGCGTGCGCCAGCTCGTGAGCGAGCACTCCGGACAGTTCCGAGCGAGCCCGCTTCTCCGGCTCCACGGAGACGCGGATCTTTCCATCGAACACGCCCGACGCCCAGTCCGGCACCGAGGAGAGTCCGAAATAGGCGCGCCCGGCGTAGAGAATGACCGGCTGCGTCCCGGGCAGCTCCGTGCGAAGGAAAGCCGACTCAAGACGGTAGGCCTCGCCGAGGCTCGAAAGCGCTTCCTCGGCTGTCTCCTGCGGGATTTCCGCGTCGTAGAAGAGCGAGAAGTTGTCCTTTTCGAGGAATCGCTGACTCGGAGTCAGCGTCATCTCCGCCCGCGCCTTCGCGAGCCGGCGCAGAATCGCCGGATCGTCCCCGCCGAGTCGAACGAACTCTTCCCAGGCGTCGACCGCGTCCTCCAGCCGGTGCAGTCCTTCGTATGCCTCGCCGAGAGTGCGATAGATCGTCGCCGGCGCTTCCGGCGTCCGGTCCTGAGCGAGCGAGAGATAGAAGCGGGCCGCAACGAAATTATCGAGCCGGATGTTCGCGAGTGTCAGCTCCGCCAGCGCGACGCCGTTCTCTTCGTCCCAGCCATATGCCTCTTCGAGAAGCTCGACCGCGCGCCCGCTCTCCCCCTTTTCCAGGCAGATCCGTCCCAGATCGGAGAAGTCCCGGGAAAGCGCGCGCGCCTGATCCGTGCCGTGAGAGGTCGACTCGGCTCGACGGTGGAGCGTGGCGGCGGCGCGATCGAGCTCGGCGGTTCCGGTGGTCCCTGCCGGCGGCCCGGCCATCCCGAGGAAGACCGCGAGAATCGCCGGGCTAAGGAACTCGGAAGGGGGCTGCCGCATGCGCGGAGGCTCCGGTCTCGCCGTCGTGGAGAAACACCCGGAGCAGATATCGACCCGGGGTCAGCGCGCTCGGGGTGAAGTCGAGCAGCAGTGTTTGCTTGTCGCGGTTTTCGCCCGCAACCTGGCCACGAAGGGTCAGGGTGGCCTGCTCGACCGGCCGTCCGTCTTCCGCGAGAACACTTCCGCCGACCTTCAGAGAGTTCGAACCGGGGCTGCCGAAGTGGTAAGCGACGACGGAGACAACCGAAGCCTGGCCCGACTGGATTTCCGGAAGGGGCGCCGGCACGAGTGTTTCCGTCGGGGATTGCACCAGCGGGTATTCCGGAAACTCCGGCTTGTCGCTGTGAGTTCGCGCTCTTCCCCGGACGAGGACGGCTCGGTCCGATTCCTCGAGAAAAATCGGGGCCAGAAGGTACGCGTGCTCCGGTCCGAATCCCGGCACGTCGAGACTCGAGACGGCGAGCCCCATCTTGCCGGTATCGCTGTTGCGCACGAGCGCGCGCAGGCGATAGGAGCCGGGCGGCAGCGCGAGCTGGCCGTAGTATTTCAGGCCGCCGTGCATCAGCTTCTCCGCGACGTTCGCGATGTCGAGATCGAAGCGCTGCGCGATGAAGTCGCGCAAGTGCCTCTCCTCGTCGTACGCGTAAACGTAGACTTCGGCCCCCAGTTTTTCGCTCTTCTGATTCGAAAGAAGAGACTCGCCCCCGACCTCGATCCAGACGGGAACCCAGGCGTCGCCATGACTCTGGGGAAGCGCCGCAGCCGAGATCTGCACGGGAAGGTCGTTGATCGGGGTCTCGTTGGCCAGGACGTCGGCCGCCGCCAGACTCCTCTCCATCGGCGAGAGCGCGCGAAACGAGCGGCGCTCGTAGTATCCCGCGCGCGCCGAGACGTGAGCGCCGGAGGCATGCACCTTGACCTTCAGCTCGTGAAACTTGCCTTCTTCGCCCGATCTCGCCGGCCGGAACGCGAGGACATACACGAGGCTCGTGCTGGTCAGGAGGCGGGCGAACTGCTCCTTGAAGTCATTGGCGTTGCGGAGGACGTCCCCACCGGTCGGCTGCGCGAGCTCGAAGAGAGAGTTTTCGGATGGATTCGACTGAACGCTCGTCGTCTCGGGGTCCATCCTCAGGCCGGCGATGTCGACGGCGTGCAGGACGCAATCCGATCTTCGGAAGAGATCGGCCATCTGACGCAGGTCGCCCTGAAGTGTCGTGTTTCCGAATCGCTTCTCGGCGTCGACCTTCCACTGTTCGCCGGAAAAGATCCATTCCCGCTCCTGCTCGGTGTCCTTGGTCCCGGTGACGAGGCGGCTTTCGAATCCCTCCGACAGGTAGATCACGTCCTTGCGCCCGCTCACGGTATCGAGCATGCGGGCCATTTCTCCGAGCGACTCGGTGAGACGGCGGACCCGAAGACGAGCGTACTGATCGGCCCGCGCCTTGCTCAAGGCCATCAAGGTCTGCAGGGTTTCCACGATCGCGGCGGCCTGTTGCTCGTGGCCACCCAGCCCGGCTGACGAGTTGGGGTTGACCCTCGCGATGTCGAACGCGAACTGGAGTGGATCCTTTCCGAGATCCTCCGCGGGCAGAAGGCCGAGCGTGTCGATCGCGCGCGAGACCTGAGCGCGATCGGAGGAGAAGGTCACCAAAAGCTTTAGACCATGCTCGACGGTGTAAGTCGCGACCGCCACGAAGTCTCCGTCGTTCACTCCGTTCAGCACGAATTCCTTGGCCGCTCGCTGTGCGTTGAGGATCGCCTTGGGGTGGGCGAAGGAACAATCGAAGAGGACCAGAAAATGGCGGCGCGCCGCGGGGTTGATCTCTTCCGGAGCGTTGGGCTCTCGATTCTTGTGAGCGAGATCGATCGCGTCGATGCCGAGGATCTCCTGCTTCTTCCCGTTGTCGTAGAGCTCGAAATCCTTCGCTTCGAGATTCTTGATGGGAACGCCGTTGCGGTCAGTGACGCGAACAGGAACTTCGACGAGAATCGCTTCGGCCGTTTCCCGGACCGTGTTCGGTTTCTCGGCGGCCGAAGCGAGTACGGCCTCGAGAAAGAGAACCATCAGCACCGCGATCGGGAAACGAAACCTCATGGCGCACCGCCTCGCCGGTAGCCCATTCTATTCCTCCTGGAACCGCCGGAGTGGCATCTCGAAAGATCCTAAGGAGGGCTTAACCGGTTGGGTGATCGAGCGATCGGAGTAGGCGCCGCGCTTCGTCCAACCGGCTGGCATATCGGGCCGGGGGAGCGGTCCGGAGGAACTGCTCCAGAGCATGGCGGGCGGCTTCTTTTTTCCCCATCCGGCCAGCGAGAACGGCGAGGTTAAAGAGGGTGTCGTACTGGCCGGGGTCGAGCTCGACCGCTCGAGACCAGGACTCGAAAGCCCCGGCCTCGTCGCGCAGCTCGACCTGAGCCAGTCCCAGGGCCGATAAGGTGCCGGGGGCCTTGGGCTGGCTCGCCAACGACTTTTCGAACCAGGATCGCGCCGCCGCGGCGTCCTTTTGCCGAAGCGAAAGCATGCCCATATGCAGGAGCACGGCCGCATTCGCCGGGTCCTTGGCCAGAGCGGCGACGAACGTCGACCTTGCTTCTTCCAGCCGCCCGGCCTCGGCGAGCGCCACTCCGCGCGTGTCCATCACGGT
>DATDNV010000123.1:0-10208 GCA_036518075.1 Thermoanaerobaculia bacterium | reverse complement strand
AAAGCGAACAAGGCTGCCAAGAAGAAAGCCGTGGAAGCCCGGTCCGAACGTCGCTTCGAGCAGCGCCGAGGCGACGATCGTCGAAGGGAAAAGAGCTTTTTCCCTGAGGAGCGCCGCCTCGGCCGGGAGCGGCGACGGCAGGAGCGCCGTCAGGCAGGCTCCTTCCTGAGCGACATTACAGAGCTCCGCCGGCGCGCGCGCCAGCACATCGGCCAGGGCGCCGTCACGAGCGGCTACCTCGCCGACCGCGAAAAGGTGATTGCCGTCTTGAACCAGGCGCTCGCCACGGAGATCGTCTGCGTGCTTCGGTACAAGCGCCACTACTTCATGGCTACGGGAATCCACGCGAACGCGGTTGCCCAGGAGTTTCTCGAGCACGCGAACGACGAGCAGGGCCACGCCGACCAGATCGCGGAACGGATCACGCAGATCGACGGCGAGCCGGACTTCAACCCGGTCGGCCTCGCAACCCGCAGCCACTCCGAGTACGCGGAGGGCGGTTCGCTCGTGGAAATGATCAAGGAGGACCTGGTCGCGGAGAGAATCGCGGTCGAGTCCTACGCCGAGATCGTGCGCTTTCTCGGCGACCGAGACATCGTCTCCCGTCGAATGATGGAGGGCATTCTCGCCGTCGAAGAGGAGCACGCGAACGACCTCAAAGACCTCCTCGCGACGCTCGACCCGACGAAACCGGCAGACTAGGGCTTTTGCACGGGTCCGCCCCGCGGACCAATCACATTTTCTGAACAGGCCCCAGGGCGAGCTTCGGTAGCCGGCAGGGCTTTCCACTTGTAAACTGGCGGGCAAATGCCGGCGAGGTTGAGCCTCTTCCCGAACCAGGGAGTCGGCCGCGACTTCATCTTTCGCGAGGGAAAGAATCACTTCGTGGGACGAGACCCGTCGAGCGATTTCCTGCTCGCCGACTCGCGCGTTTCGGCCCGCCACGCTCTCTTCCACTGGACCGGCAACGACTGGCTCCTCGTCGACCTTCGGAGCAAGAACGGCACGTTCGTGAATGGAACGCGGGTGAACGAGATCCCTCTTCAGAGCGAGGACTGGCTCTCCTTCGGCGGGTTGCTGGCGCGTTTCGAGAAAGTGTCCGAGGACAAGATCCAGTCGTTTCTCTCCGACCGCGCATCGCGGCTCCAGTCTTTTCTCGAAGTGCGCCGAAACATGGATCCGGCTCTCGAGCCGGCCGTCTTCGTGCGCCGAACCATGGATTCCGCGCTCGACCTGACGGGAGCCCAGCAGGGTTTCGTTCTGTTTTTCCGGCCGGGGGGAGGAATTCCCGCGGCGGCGGCGGCGGGATTTCCGCCGTTCGAGCAGCTGGACGATCGGTTTCGGGTCCACTTCGAGGCGCTCGATCGGGTTCTGGAGACCGGCCACTCGGTCGCCACCTCGAACGCTCGGGCGGATCTCGCGCGCTTCAAGCACCACGGTGTTCACGAGAGCGGCATCGCCGCGCTCGCCTGTGCTCCGATGAAGAGCGACGGCGCGATCGTCGGAATCGTGCAGGTGGCCGGCCGGCGCGAGGGAGGCGTCTTCACCGAGCTCGACCTCGAGCTGCTCGAGGCTCTCGCCGACCACGCCGCGGGCTTCGCGCGCGATCTCAAGACCGAGACTCCGATCCGCGAGTTGATCGGCGCCTCGACGCCGGCTTTGGATCGCATGGGCTCGAAGAGCTTCCTGGAGGATCTCGTCGAACGGGTCGATTCGATCGTCCGCGCCGCGCGGTCGCCTCGGCCGACGATATGAGGAGGAACGTCCGGCCGCCCCGCATCAAGGAGTCTTCGCGGTGACGGACGCGCGTCTCGAGAGCTGGGAAGAGGAAGACGGCCCTCTGACCGAGAAACGGCTCATGGGCTTTCTCGAACGCGAGGGGTACGAGGTCGCAGTGTTCGCTTACCGCGAGGGAACGATCTTTCCCGAGCACGAACACGCTCAGGACAAATGCGATGCCGTGCTCGAGGGGTTCTTTCGGATCACGGTTCTTGGTCAGGCCTTCGACCTGAAGCCCGGCGACCGGCTCTACCTCCCCGCGGGCACGCGGCACTCGGCCGAGGTGATCGGCCGAAGAACGGTGGTCTCGCTCGACGGGACGAAGTGGTAGCCGCGGTCGTCGGTCCAAGCTCGATCGCCATCCAGAATGTCGCCGGCCTGGAGCTCGGCGCGGGCTGCTAGACTCTCCCGATTGAGGCCGGGGAGACCGCGTTGAGATTTACCGCTGCCGAACGCCAGCAACTGATCGACCGGTACGAGAAGGGCCCGGAACAGATCCGGGACGCCTTTGCGAAAGTCCCGCGCGAGGCGTGGAACTGGAGGCCGGCAGCCGGCAAGTGGTCGGTGCACGAGATTCTCGCGCACTGCGCCGACGCGGAAATGAACGCCGCCTCCCGCATCCGGTACCTGGTGGCGGAGGAGAAGCCCGCCATTCAGGGTTTCGACCAGGACCGGTGGGCGCGAGCGCTCGACTATCACCATACGCGCGTCGAGCTTGCGCTCGCAGCCGTGGACGTTCTGCGGGCGCACACGGTCAACCTGCTCCGGCGCCTGTCCGAGGCGGACTGGGCCAAGGAAGGCACGCATACGGAGTCCGGCCGATACACCGCGGAAGACTGGCTCCAGACCTACGCGGAGCACCTCGAGAAGCACGCCCGCCAGATCGAGCGCACCCTTGCCGCCTGGCGCGAGGAGCAGACGCATCCGGGCGTAGCCGCAAGGTAGAACGTCGCTACCGCCTCGTTCGGCATCTCGCTCTGCGACCGGCCACCGACTCGGCGAACGGCCTCGATCGGTGGTCTGATCCCTCACTCGGCGGTCGCTCCCGCGGCGCGCGCCTCGACTCGCAGCGCAGGCGGTCGCAATGCGACCGGCGCTGCAACTTTTCTAAACGAGAACAAGAACCCGGAGACTTCGCGCGCCGCGAGCTGGGACTAGTCTTCTAAACGGGATGCTACCGTCAAGCCAGTTATGTCAGATCTGATATAACCTAGTCGAGCGCGAGGACGTCGTGGAATGCGTTCAGGACGATGCGCTTGGGGGCCTTGGGCAGCTTGACCGTAACGTCGATCGGCGTCGTCGTCGATCCCGACAGCGACAGAGTGCCCAGGTGAGCGATCTCGCCCTTCGGAAACTCGACGTAAACCTGGACGAGGGATGCGAAATCGGATGAGACCCCTTCCTGGGTGACGGATCCGGTGATTTTGAACTGTTCCTTCGAGACGGGTGCGACGTCGAGCTTCGAACGGAAACGGGGGATTTCCGTTCCATAGACCCACTGCTTGAAGAACCAATCCATCTTGCCGTCGCCCTTGACGTTCATTCCGGGCGTCATGTGCTTCTCGACGACCGTCTGGAAGTCCCGGGTCGAAGGATTTCCGCCGGTGTAGGTGGACGCAAAATCCTTCATCATCGCGATGAACCTCGCGTCGGGATCGGTCGTGTGCTCTCGCATCATCTGGCGCAGCATGTGGAGCACGTATGCGCCTTTGTTGTAGATCATCGCTTCGTATGCCCAGGGACTCCGTTTCGTGTGGAGGCGGACTCCCTGCGTGATCGGACCGGCTTCGCAGTTGAAGACCGCGCTCTGCTGCGGCTTGGACAGAATCCACTTGCGGCTCTTTTCCCAGTAGTCGACGAACCGCTTGCCTCCCGCCGTTCTCTGGAGCCAGAGCGAGGCCGAGAATTCCGCGAAGCCCTCCGAAAGCCACTGATCCCGATAGCTCTGCCATCCGACCAGATGCCCCCACCACTGGTGCGCGAATTCGTGCGGGCCAACCTGCTCGACGAAATCGGACGCGTCCTTGAGTCCGATCTCTCGCCGCGTCGTTCCATCGAAGGCGGCGATGTAAGGCATGTAGATCAGGGACGGCCACGACTGGCCGAAGAAGGCCTGTGTCTGCTGTGTAATCGCGACGTGGCTTTCCGGAAGCGGCCCGTAGTAGAGATTGCAGATGCGGGCCGTGTTGATGCCGTCGGCCATGGCGGAGTCGGCGAGACCGTCCACGTCGACCTGGATGGAGTGCAGGCCGGCGGAGGGCGCCGGGTTGTAGTACGGACTGTCGATGTCGCCGGGGACCAGCGCGCTTTCGCCGATTTCGTGGCGCACTCCGCGTGAGCGCAGGTACGCGTTGATCTCGTTGATCACGTCCGGTGTTCCCGTGTTCGTGTAGACGTCGATCTGGAAGCCGCTCTCCTTGTCGGCTCGCTCGATCTTTCGAAACTTCCCGTAGTTGAAACCCGCGACTCGAATCGGCCTCTCCGCTTTCCAGACGGACACTCTCGTGTCTCCCTCGACCTTGTTTTCGATGCGCTTGCCGACCGACACGATGTCGTTGGCTTTGGGACAGCGGTAGGTCAGATCGAACGAAGCGAGATCCGTGAACGTCCCGAGATTCGGATACCAGCTCTCGCGCGCGCCGACGACAAAGTTGCCATCGCCGGCGTTGAGAAGAACATCCTTTCCTTCGTAAACGACGCGGAGATAGATCGACTTTCCCGACGTCATCGGGCTGGCGAAGATCACGGCCGCGTCGTCGTCCTCTTCGGCGGTCTCTTGCACGACGGCCGCTGCCTCCCAGGGACCGGATTCCGTTTCGGAGGAGCCGGCCTCCTGGATGCGGAGCTTTCCCAGCAGATGAAGCGGGAGAACGCGCTCGCCGGTCGTCAACGGGCGCACCTGGATGACGGTCGTTCCTCGGATCTCCGCGTTGGGCTTGATCGTCGTCTCGATCGCATAGTGAAGAGCCCGCGCGGAAGGACCGGGCGCCGGCCCCGCGGAGTTGGCCTTTGACTTCAAACGCGCGAGATACCAGAGTCCCGCGTCCGACTCGGGGATCGCATAGAAGCCGACCTCTTCGCCGCTCAGCAGAAGATGCGGCGCGAACCAGCCGAGTCCGGACGGATCGACCAGCGCCAGACCGGCCGGGTATTTCTTTCCCGGAACGTACGCGATGAAGAAGCCGGCAGGGGGAGCGGGGGCAGCCAGGAGATCGCGAAGAATCCGAAGCTGCAGGTTCGACTTGATCTCCTTGCGCTGCCTCTTGAAAAAGGCATCGTAGACCTCGCCGAACCGCGGTGACGCCGCGCCGGCGGTGGACTTCTGGCGGATCTCGGCGGCCGTCCCGTCAGTGAAAAGCAGGACTGCCGAGTCGAAGCGGTCCGAGAGGATCTCGACGGTCTTATCGCCGGTCTCGAGTGCAAGCTGGCGGCGCTCGGCTTCGACGGCGGGTCTCAGCTCGTAACCGCCGTCACCCACGAAGACGGCGCCGACCGTCTTTCCGTCGGGTAGCGTCAGAAACTGGAAGTTCCCCGACTGAAATTGAAAGCGGAACGCGTCGCGCTCCAGGGTGAGCCCCTGAACCGCGATGGGATCGCCCGCAGGTCTCGCCGCCCGAAGCTGTGCGTAGGTCGCGTTGGCTTCCGTGGCTGCGAAAAGCAGCGAGGAAACGCTCAGCGAAAAAAGAAGAAAAAGCCCGGCGAGGCGACGGTTCCTCATTGCTGGACTCCTGAATACGAGTGAGTGAAGCGTATCAGACGTTTCAGGTCCGGCTTGCCATCTCCTGGCGGATCTCCCGCCCCAGCCGCTCGCATTCGTCCAGAAGGGCGATCAGGTCCGCCTCCTGCGTGCGGAAGTTGACGATGCAGACCCGTAACGCGGTGCGTCCCTTCAGGATCGTCGGCGCGAGGAAGAAGGAGCCGTCGCCGACGAGGCGGTTCACGATCCGGCGGTTGACGCGGTCGAGATCCTCGTCGGTCGTCTTTCCGTCTCGAGGCCGATAGCGGAAGTTCACGATCGAAAGGACGGTTTCGGCGAGCCGTTCCAGATCCGGACGCGAATCGACGGCCGCGGCCGCGAAGTGCGCCAGCCGCACGTCGTTCTCGATCGCGTCCGAGTAGCCGCGGCGTCCGTGCGTCTGGAATCCCATCCAGACTTTCAGGGCCTTGAATCCCCGGGACAGCTCGACTCCTCGCTCGGCGAACCAGGCCGGGCCGGGAAACGGGCTCTCGGCATCCGACGCCAGATACTCGGGGAACTTTCGGAACGTCGCGCCGAGCCGTCCCGGCTCGCGGACCAGGGTCGCGCCGGCCTCATAGGGGACGTACATCCACTTGTGCGGATCGGCCGCGATCGAGTCCGCCCGCTCGATGCCCGCGAAGAGCGGCGCCAAGCGAGCCGAGATCTTCGCCATCGCGCCGTAGGCTCCATCGACGTGGAACCAGAGCGACTCGCGCCGGCAGAATTCGGCGAGCTCGTCCAGAGGATCGATCGCCCCCGTGTTGACCGTGCCGGCGTTGCCGACGACGATCGCGGGCGAAAGTCCCGCATCCCGATCCGCGGCGACCGACTCCGCGAGCGCGTCCATCCGAATACGGAACCGCTCGTCGGTCGGGATCTTGCGCAGGTGGCCCGTGCCGATCCCGAGGAGATCCACCGCCTTGTCGACGCAGGAGTGGACCTGATCCGATGCGTAGACCGTCAGCGGCCGGGAGCGTGCGAGGCCCTCGGCGCGGACGTCTCCGGGCGTCATCGCTTTCCGCGCCGTCGCCAGGGCGGTGAAGTTCGCCATGGACCCGCCGGAGACGAGGATCCCTTCGGCACCGGAAGGAAAGCCCATGATCTCGGCCAGCCATCGGATCACGCGATGCTCGACGTGGATCGCCGCGTGGTCGCCGCCCCAGCAGTTGGGATTCATTGCGGCCGCCAGAAAGTCGGCGGCGATGCCGATCGGATCGGCGGTCGCATTGATGAACCCGTAGAACCGCGGATGGGAGTTCCCCATCGGGTAGGGAAGGATCCGCTCGCGGACGAACTCGAGCGTCTCCTCGATCGGCCGTCCCTCCTCGGGGATCGGCTCTTCAAACGCGTCTGCGCCGGCGCCGACTTTGCCGAAGACTGGACGCGAGAGCAGGCGCGCGCGATGTTCGGCGACCGCGTCGGCGGCGAGGTATCCGAGGCGGCGGACCTCTTCGGGGGAAAGGTCGAACGTGGATTTGCTCATAAGAAGATTGAAACAGAGATGGAAGCAGTTTGGTTGCAACTCGGTGACGAAGGGACGCCGGAGCCCTTCCCTGGCAAAGAAAAAGGCGGTCCGGAAGACCGCCCGTGTTGCGAACTGAAAGTCAAAAGCGGAAGAGCGGAAGGCTGGAGATCCCTCGTCGCTTCGCTCCTCGGGGTGATTGGAGGCGCAAAGCGGTTCAAATCACTTGATCACGCCGCAGCCCAGTCTTCCCCCGGCGTTGCCGGTCGGCTGAGTCGTCAGGTCGTCCGCCTTCTCGTGAAAAACGACGGCTCGCCCCACGACCGAGTTGGGCCCGGGCTTGACCGTGATCATGTCGGAGGTCAGCGTGAGATCCCCCGTGCCGTCGGGTTTGATCTCGATGTTGCCGAGGTCGCCGGCGTGCCGTTTCATTTCCGTGGGGCCGGCGTGCGGCATGCCGCTCGGATTGAAGTGCCCGCCCGCGTTTTTCGCCTCCGGGTCGGAGCAGTCGCCCTTCTCGTGAATATGGAGTCCGTGAGTTCCGGGCGGAGCATGTTCGATGTGAACATGGACTTTCGTCCCGCCGGTCACGAGCTCCGTGAACGTCGCGGTTCCCGTCACCGTCGATCCGCTCTTCGATTCGATCGTGGCCTTCGCGGCAGGCGCATCCGCGGCGCGGACGGTGGTCAGTCCGGCGAGCGCCAGCGCCACGGCGCAGGAAGCAACGAGGGCCGCCGTTCTCCATGATTTCATCGTCATTCTCCTTTCGCCGCGGCGAATCATATCGGAGCCTCTCGTCGGCGGCGGCCAGCGGTGATAGTTTTCCGCCTATGGCGGCTTGGGGGGGCGCGATCGCCCCGGCGCAGGTTTCGCGTGTTCTTCTCCTGATCCTCGTCGCGGCCGGCGCTCTGGTTTCGATCGCCACGACCGGCGTCGTTTCTCACTTTGCCGGAGGCTTCGCGGTCGGTGCGGGAGCCGTTCTCGTCCTTGCTCGGCTCGGACTGACGGGGAGCGAAACACCCTCTCCGCCAAAGGAGGGCACGCCGTGAGGGTGCTCGTCGTCGAAGACGAAGAGAAAATCGCGCAGTTCCTCAAGAAAGGACTGACCGAGAAGGGCTACACGGTCGAGGTCGCGGGAGACGCGGATACCGCCATGGCGCGCCTGGAAGCCGCTCCCGCCGACCTGCTGATCCTCGACTTGCTGCTGCCGGGATCGAGGGACGGGCTGGAGCTTTGCCGGCAACTGCGGGCCCGCGGGGTTCGCGCGAAGATCCTGATGCTGACGGCTCGCGACACGGTGGAGAACAAGATCGAAGGCCTCGACGCCGGCGCTGACGACTACCTGGTCAAGCCGTTCTCGTTCCGCGAGCTGCTGGCCCGGCTGCGGGCGCTTCTGCGGCGGACCGAGATTGCCGAGCCGGGACCGTTGACGTTTCCGGACCTCAACTACGATCCCGAATCGCGCGAGTTGACCCGGTCGGGCGACGTCGTTCGGCTCACCGCTCGCGAGGGTGCGCTCTTCGAGCTCCTTCTCCGGCGGCGCGGGAAGGTCGTTTCTCGATCCGAGATTCAGGCGAGGATCTGGGAGGACTCGCTCGATCTCTCGACCAACATCATCGACGTCTACATCAACGCGCTGCGCAAGAAGATCGACGCGGGCGAGCGGGAGAGGCTGATCCAGACGGTGCGGGGAGTCGGATACCGGGTGCGGGGGCTCACGGAGGAGGAGGCCTGAGCCTATTCGGCAAGCGGCCCGAGCGCCCGGCGCCCGCCTCGGAGCTGACGACCCTGAAAGACCGGCTCGTGGAGACCGAGCAGCATCCCTTGAAGCGCATTCCTTCGGCTGATCTCTCCGGGGACGCCAAGGAGCTCGCCGAGCTTCTGAACGGACGGCTCGACGCCGTCGCCGCGGCGGAGAAGGAACAGCAGCAGTTCATCGCGGACGTTTCTCACGAGCTGCGAACGCCTCTGACGGTCATGCGAGGATCGCTGGAAGTCGTCCTCGAGGAGGACCGACCATCGGAGGAGTACCGCGAAGCGATCGGCAACGCTCTTCTGGAAGTCCGCCACCTGACCCGGTTGTCCCAGAATCTTCTCTTCCTCGCCCGCGGCCAGAGCGGACGCGTCACGCTGTCGTTCGCCAACATCGATCTCTCCAAGTTCCTGACCGACGTGACGCGAGACCTGACGCCGGCCGCCGCGGATCGCGAGCTCACCCTTCAAGTCTTCGTTCCCGAACGGCCGGTCCGCGCCTTCATCGACTCCGATCGGATGCAGCAGGTTCTCTACAATCTGATCGAGAACTCGATTCGCTACACGGAACCGGGCGGCGCGATCCAGGTGCGCTTGAACGATGCGCCCGGCGAGGCGCGTCTGGAGGTCCAGGACAACGGAATCGGAATCCCGGAGCGAGACCTCCCTCTGTTGTTCGAGCGTTTCTTCCGGGGCGAGCGCGCCCGCCGCGCGTACCAGGGCGGTTCCGGCCTCGGTCTGTCGATCGCGCGTTGGATCGTCGATGCGCACAAGGGCCGAGTCGAGGTCCAGAGCCGCGTCGGCGAGGGGACGACGTTTACGATCAAGCTGCCGCTGATCGTGTGACGTCGCTCTAGCTTGCTCGGGATCTGGCTGGCTGTCCGCGCAGGCGGTCGCTGTGCAACCGGCGCTGCAACTTTCTAGACGAGAGCAAAGGACCATGAGACTTCGCACGCCGCGAACCGGGCAGAGCAGCGGAAGGAGCGTTTCCATCCTTTGAAGTAGCATCGCCCCGTGAGGGATGTTTTCGTTTTGAGCGCCGCGCGGACTCCCATCGGCAAGTTCGGCGGCTCGTTTGCGTCGATGTCGGCGGCTGACCTGGGCGTGGTGGCCGCGAAGGCGGCGCTGGAGCGCTCGGGACTTCCGCCGGCGGCCGTCGACGAGACGATCTTCGGCCACGCGCGGCAGGCCGGCGGCGGCCCCAACACGGCGCGGCAGGTCTCTCATCGGGCGGGTGTTCCCGACGCGGTGCCGGCCTTCACGGTCAACAAAGCCTGCGCCTCTTCGCTCAAAGCGCTGACTCTCGGGGCGCTGTCGATCGCCGCCGGAGAGAACGAGGTCGTGCTCGTCGGAGGCGCCGAGTGCATGTCGGCGACGCCGTATCTCCTGCCGCGCGTGCGTTTCGGCGAGCGCCTGGGCCACGGAGAACTCATCGATGCCATGTATCGCGACGGGTTTCTCTGCCCGCTTTGCGGG
>DATDNV010000122.1:0-25797 GCA_036518075.1 Thermoanaerobaculia bacterium | reverse complement strand
TGACCGCCTGGACGAAGCGGGCGACGAAGCCGCTCTCGCCGTAGAGGAACAGAAAGGCGATGACGCCGACGAGCGGAGGCAGCACGACCGGCAACGCGATCAGGGTTCCGAGCGTTCGCCGGCCCGGGAACTCCCCGCGCTCGAAGAGGAACGCGAGAGGAATTCCGATCGCGGCCGACAAGACGACGGTGGCGAGCGAGATCCAGAGGCTCGCTCCGAGCGCCTGCCATTCGTCGGACCGTCGGAGGAATTCCGCGAAGTGCGCGAAGGTCCACGATGGCGCCCCGAGCGCCTCGGCGAGAGTCAGCAGCAAGGGATAACAGACCAGCCACGCCAGCAGGATCGAGAGCCCGAGGCCGGCCTCGAATCCCAGGCGCCGCGATCCCGGGCGACCGCTCGTTGGCGTCGCCGGTTGGGTCACGGGTTTTCCCTCGGATAGACGCGCGGCGGCGGCCCGCCGGGTCCCGGAAAAACGGTGACCTTCTGGCCGACGCGGGCGGCGTTCGCGTCGGCGAGCACCTCAACTTCTCCGGCGCCGTAGAGCCGCACGACGAAGAACGCCGTCCGGCCGACATATCGCCGCTCGATCACTTCGCCGTTGAGTCCCAGCGGCGTGTCCCGCTCGGAGAAAGCGAGCGCTTCGGGGCGGACGAGAAGATCGACGGGAGTTCCGGGCTCGATTCGCTCGCTGGCGACCGCCGCCCAGTAGACGCCGCTCGGGAGACGGACCCGGATCGGTCCTTCCCAGATTCCCGTCAACGCGCTCGCGCGGCCGACGAAGGAGGCGACGAATCGGGTCGCAGGGTTCTCGTAGAGATCTTCGGCCGTGCCGATCTGCTCCAGCCGTCCGCGATTCAAGAGAGCGATTCGGTCGCCGATCTCGAAGGCTTCTTCCTGTTCATGAGTGACGAAGAGCGTCGTGATGCCCACGCGCCGGATGACTCGCTTCAATTCCCGCCGAGTGCGCTCCCGCAGCGCCGGGTCGAGGTTCGAGAGCGGCTCGTCGAGCAGGAGCACCCGGGGCCGAGGCGCGAGCGCCCTCGCGAGAGCCACGCGCTGCTGTTGTCCCCCCGAGAGCTGACTGATCCGCCGGCTTTCGAATCCGGCGAGGTCGACACCCGCCAGAGTTTCCGCCACCCGGCGCTCGGCCTCCGCGCCCTCGATCCCCTGGGTTTCCAGGCCGAATGCGACGTTCTCGCTCACGGTCATGTGCGGGAACAGGGCATAGTGCTGAAAGACCATCCCGAATCGCCGGCGTTCCGGCGGGGTTCGCGTCACGTCCTCGTCGGCGACGAAGATTTGGCCCGAATCCGGGGTCTCGAACCCGGCGATCAGACGCAGCACCGTCGTCTTTCCGCTTCCGGACGGCCCCAGCAGCGCGACGATCTCGCTCTCTCCGACCGAGATCGAGACGTCGGCGGTGACGCGTTGATTTCCGAAGGCTTTTTCGAGGTGGTCGAGACGAAGAAACGGGTTGCGGAGGGGGGGCCCAGGTTCGCGGTCGGCGTTCAACGTCTCAGGCTCCTTCGTTGTTTCTCATTCGATGTCGCCCGCAGGCGGGAGCGGTCCGATTATCGGCCTGATTCCCAACTCCTCATTCTCAATTCCTCCCCTTTCCCCTCACTTCCCGGTCCCAGCGCGCCATCCAGCCCGGTCCCTCGCGCTCGATCTGATCCCAGTCGAGGCGAGCGGGAACCATGGCTCGTTCGACGTCGCGCGCCCACTGCGGGAGCTTCTCTTCCGGCAGGTCCCGCCGCGCGGGCAGCCGGAATGCTTTCTCGGCGGCCAGGATCTGCGCCTCCGGGCTTCCCAGCCACTCGATGAACGCGCGCGCCGCGTCCGGATGCCGCGCGCCCGCGGTCAATCCCACCGCGTCGTCGATGACCGGTGTACCGGTGGCGGGAAAAACGTAGGCGAGATCCCGGCTTCTCTGCATTTCGAGCAGGACGTCGGGAAGATCCCAGACGGTCAGCCAGCCTTCCCGCCTGGCGATCTTCTCGACGAGCACCGAAGCGTTGACCACGTACTCGCTCGTCTGGCCGTCGAGCCGCTTGAGCCAGTCGAGGCCGCGTTCGAGCGAGCCTGTCTCGGCCACGGAACGAGAAAGAATCATCGCGAAGAACGCGCGCATCGTCCCGGAGGCGAGCGGATACCGGATCAGGACCTTTTTCTTCCAGCGCGGATCGAGCAGATCGTCCCAGTCGTGGGGAGCCGCCGAGGCGGGGATTTCGGCGGTGTTGTAGACGATGACCGCCGGCGTTCGGTAGAGCCCGAAGTAGAGGTTTCCGGGATTGCGGCTCTCGGCGGGGATCGATTCCGCCCAACCCGGCCGGAACGGGGCGAGCAGACCTTCCCGCGCGCCGCGCGCGAAGATCGTGTTCGGTCCGCCGTACCAGACATCGCATTGCGGATTCGATTTCTCCGCGCGGACCCGGTCGTAGACCTCCTGGGATCCCATGTCGAGCCATCGAACGTCGATCTCCGGATGCTTCGCTTCGAACGTCTTCTCCATCAACCCGAGAAGATCTCGGCCATGGGGAGAGTAGACCGTCATGGGAGTCCGCGAATCGCTCCGGCAGCCGGACGCGAGGCAGGCCGCGGCGGCGAGGGATAGCAGCGAAGCGAGACCGCGTCCGATTCTCAAAGCGAAAGTCGGCGGTCGTGGCGCGCGGCGCCGGCGTTCAAGCCGTCGGGAGCCGCCGGGCTGCGTGGCGAGAAGAAACACTGCGGGGACATGGCGCCGAGCGAAATTCGCTTCTCGTCGCGGGACACGGCTGCAAATTCTCTCATTGCGCGAGAGTGCGGTCTATCCGGTTTCGCGGCGATCCCGCGCCGGCGGTGCGCGCCGGCTCTCGACTCCTCGATGCTAGGCTACGGGACGAGAGATTCGAAGGGAGATGCGATCGAAAGAGCGGTGATCCTGGCGCGAGGATTGGGGACGCGCATGCGGCGAGCGGACGCCTCTGCCCCGCTCGACGCGGATCAGTCCGCCGCCGCCGACACGGGAGTCAAGGCGATGATTCCCGTCGGCCGGCCTTTTCTCGATTACGTCCTGAGCGCGCTGGCCGACGCGGGTTATCGCGAAGTCTGCCTCGTGGTGGGGCCGGAGCATCAGTCGGTGCGCGATTACTACACGGTTCAGTCGCCGCCCGAGCGCACACGGATCTCCTTCGCGACTCAGAAAGAGCCGCTCGGGACGGCCGACGCCGTCGCGGCGGCGGAGGACTTCGCGGCGGGCGAGGATTTCCTGGTCATCAATTCCGACAACGACTACCCGGTCTCGGCGCTCGACGCGCTGCGGCGTTTGGGCGAGACGGGAACCGTTCTCTTCGAGCGCGAAGCGCTTTCGCGCAACAGCAACATCCCGCCGGAAAGAATCCGGTCGTTCGCCGTCTGCGTCGTTGGATCGGATGGTTATCTCCAGTCGATCCTGGAGAAGCCGGACGAGGCGGCGCTTCGCGCGGCGGCGTCCACCTCGCTCGTCAGCATGAACTGCTGGCGATTTTCCGAGGCGATCTTCGCCGCCTGCCACGACGTCCCCCGATCGGTCCGCGGCGAGCTCGAGCTGCCCAAGGCGGTGGAGCTCGCGATCTCGCGCGGCGACTCCCGGTTCCGAGTCGTTTCGAGCTCGGAAGGAGTCCTGGACATTTCGACGCGTGGCGACATCGCGGCGGTGGCGGAAAGGTTGCGAGGCCGGACCGTCCGTCCGTGAACGCCGCAGCCGCCGTCGCGGACCGGCTGGTCGCGGCGGGAATGAGCGCGAAGACCGCCGCCGCCAAAGCCGGGCTTTTCGACCTCGCCGCCGCTGCGCACGCGGCCAGAGTGAGCAGCGGGGGCGTGCGAGCGATCCGCTTCTTCGTCCCGGGCCGCGTCGAAGTGCTCGGCAAGCACACCGACTACGCCGGCGGCCGAAGCCTTCTTTGCGCTGCGGAGCGCGGAGTCTGTCTGATTGCGTCGCCGCGATCCGATCGCCTCCTTCGAATCGTGGACGCGGCAGTCGGCGAGCGGCTGGAGTTGTCTCTCGACCCCGAGGTCGGCGCCGCGCGTTCCGACTGGGAGATCTATCCGGCCACCGTCGCCCGGCGGATCGCCCGGAACTTTCCGCGCACGGCCGGAGCGGACATCGTGTTCTCTTCCGACCTTCCGCGTGCCGCGGGATTGTCGAGCTCGAGCGCCCTCGTCGTGGGGCTCGTTCTCGGGATCGCGGGTGTCCAGGATCTCTTCGATTCCAATGAATTCCGATCCGCCGTTGCCGGCCCGGAACGGCTCGCGGAGTTTCTGGGCTGCGTCGAGAACGGCTCGACGTTCGGCTCTCTGATCGGAGATCGCGGCGTGGGGGCGTTCACCGGCAGCGAGGACCAGACGGCGCTTCTTTGCGGCCGTCGCGGAGCGCTGTCCCAATATGCCTTCTGCCCGGTCCGCCACGAGCGATCGGTTCGTCTCTCCGAGGACTGGACGCTCGTCGTCGCATCGAGCGGAGTGCCCTCGGACAAGACCGGGAGCGCGCGGGACCGCTACAACCATCTCTCTCTGGCTGCGCACGCGGTTCTGGAGTGCTGGCGGCGGGAGACCGGACGCGAGGACCGCACTCTTCTCGAAGCCGCCACGAGCGCGCCGGAGGCGGCGTCGCAGATGCGGCGGATTTTGGAACGCTCTTCTCGTCCCGACTTCTCTGCGGCGGACCTGCGAGACCGCTTCGGTCAGTTCTTCGCCGAGTGCGTCGAGATCATCCCAGCGGCGGTCGATGCGCTCGAGAAGAACGACTATGCGAAGTTCGGCCGCCTCGTCGATCGCTCGCAGTCGCTCGCGGAAGAGCTGCTTCGCAACCAGGTCCCGGAGACGATCGCGCTGGCGAGGGACGCGCTCTCCGGCGGCGCCGCGGCCGCGTCCGCCTTCGGCGGTGGTTTTGGAGGGAGCGTCTGGGCTCTCGTGCCGTCGAGCGAGTCGCTTGCGTTCCTGGCGCGATGGAGGCGCGACTACTTCGGCCGATTCCCGCACCGAGAGTCCGCTGCCTCGTTCTTCGAGACCCGGCCCGGCCCTGCCGCGCTGCGCCTGGATCCGGAGCCGCGGTTTATATCAGATCTGATATAAGTGACTTACTGTGACTTCTCAACTCGTTGTTCTCACTGGAGAGTCGCCGGCCCCGTCTCCCTCGTCGCCTCGCTCGGGCCATCCCGCTGCGAGTGGGGGGCGGGCCCTCGCTTGTCGTTCGGTCGCAGCTTTGCCCGGGCCGAGGCTTTCCTTGTGCCACGCTCCCTCACTCACGGCTCCTCTGGGAGACGGTCCGACGCCGGGAACTCAAGGCCGAAAAAGGGGAAAGGGCCGAAGGGGTGACGCCGGACAGAGATCTTGCGCGCGCGCGGAGGGCCCCTCCCTCGGAAGGAACCTTTCATCCGGCCGCAGTGCGCGCGCGAGATGTCCGGCGGCAGGACCCCGAAGGCCCTCTCGATGGACAGGAGCTCTTAAGAAACTCAGCTATCTCGGAGTGAGGTCGCAGCAGTTTGGTGTGACCGAGTCGCTCGGGTTCTTCTTCCAGGCGAGCAGGTTCGCGAAGAGGCGGTATGCGCCGGGAACGCCGGCGGGAAGCTGCCGGAAGAACGCGAGGCCCGTGTAGACGTAGCGTCCTTCCCCCACGTTGGCGATGAGCAATCCTCCGCGCTGCTCGGGTTGATTCGGATCGTTCATGGAGAGAAGCGGCTGGAATTCGTTTCCCCAGGAGTGCGCGAAGTAGAGCCCTCGCTCCTGCACCCAACCGTCCCAATCCCCGGGTCCGATGCGGTTGGGGCGCGTGAAAATCGGGTGAGAGGGATCGAGAACGCGGACCGCGGCCGTTTCGTCGGAGACCCGGTCATGGGGCCGCGAGATCTCGATCTTGTCCGGAGCGAACTGTCCATCGACGAACGGATACTGCTGATACTGGACGATGACGAGTCCTCCATGGCGGACGTAGTCGAGGATGCGATGGTTCGCGGCCGCCAGCGCGGGCTCGGTTTCGTAAGCGCGGCTTCCGATCAGAATGGCGTCGTAGCGGGACAAGTCGCCGTGCTCGAGCTCGCGCGGCGTGAGGACCGAGATCGGCACGCCGATCGCGGTCAGCGCCTCCGGGACGCGGTCCGCCGCCCCGCGCACGTAGCCGACCGACGTCAATCGTGGAAGTTTCAGGTCCACGACGGTCAGGGCGATGCGGGACGGCCTGTCGATCGGAGTTGGCCGAATGTGCTCGTAGTCGATGAGGCGGACCCGCACGGCGAAACGCCGTCCGTCCGGGAGAACGGCGGCGACGGGTACTTCGAGCTGTCCGGGACGCGCGGAGCCTTTCGGCGCGAGCGGCGCGTCGAGAGAGAGTTTTTCTCCCTTCTTGGAGAAGGAGAAGCTCTTGGGCGCAACCGGCTTCCAATCGGGAGGCGCGCCGATCTCGACTGATCCGCTCACCGGTTCGCGAGAGTTGGAAGTCACCGTGATCTGGAGCGTGGCCGGTGATTTGCGGCCAACCGGCCAGACGATCAGGTCCGGCTCTACCGTGACCTCGAGCGGCGGCACTGCGCGCAGCGCGTGGCGAATCTCCCCGAACTCTTCGTCTCGGTATCGATACGTGACCTCGCGCTCGAGCCGGATCGGGGTTCCGGCGATCTCGAGCTCGGCCGCCGCGATCAATGGCGAGGGTTGAAAGGGTTCCCCTCGCACGGAGGCAGGCACGTCGCTCCAGTCATAGAGCGCTCCCTGCAGCGGCTTCTTGAGGAAGTAGGGGAGCGTCGGCGGCGCTCCGGCCGGGACCGTCGCCGAGAGCTTCCATTCGCCGAGCGTCCCGCCGTCGACGTTCTTTCTCTCGTTCGGCGCAGCGGGCACGTTCCAGCCGTCCGGGCTTCGAAGTGCGACCGATCGAACGGGCAGCGCCTCGCGGCCCGAGTTCCAGACCTGAACCGTCACGGCGAAGCCTTCGCCGGGAGCCGCCGTCTCCGCATCCGAGAGCGCGTCCATCGTCACGCCCGCGGCGCTCGCGACCGCGGTCTGCGCGGCGGCGATTTTCTCGTCGATGATCGCCGTGGCAGCGCCTTCTCCGGGAAGGTCCGCCCGCAGACCCTCGCGCGCGGCCCGAAGCTGCGCGAGGATCCGCGACAGCTCCGGCACCACCGCCGACATCCGATCGGGAGTCAGGTTCCGCCGGACGCTCTCGACCGATCCTTCCACCACGATCAGCCGGTCCTCGACCTCTTTGCGCCGGCCCGCGTCCGCGATCGGCGCCGCAATTCCGCGAAGTCTCGTCTCGATCGCGGCGAAGAGCTCCCTGGTCTTTCCGCCGTCGCCACCCGCTTCCCAGATCGCGCCGGTCTGACTCGGCCCCGCCGGCTGGATCCGACCCATCTCCTGAGAACGGTGAAGGCTCCGGCTGGCCATCGCGATCTGGTTGTAGGAATAACCGCTCAGGGGATCGACCCCTCCCGTCTCCAGCCGAATCGCGTTGGTGTCGTCGAACCAGTTGGACCGGACGAGCGTCGTCGGCGTCCACGGGGCGAGGCCCTCGGACGCGAGCTCGGGATAGGCCTTTGGGTCGCCAGCCAATCGATACGCTTCCCGCGCGACGACTCCGGACTCCTGGTGCTGGCCATGCCCGTCCCGATCCGTTCCGGTGAAGGTCGCGAAGACCACCTGCGGCCGGAACCGGCGGATGATCCGCACCGCATCCTTGAGGATCTCCTCCTTGGGCCAGAAATGGAGACTTTCGGAAAGCGACTTGGAGAATCCGAAGTCGTATGCGCGCGTGAAGTACTGACGCGCGCCGTCCCGGCGCCGCGCCGCCGCGAGCTCCTGGGAACGGATGAGACCCAACCCCACGCCCAGCTCGTCGCCGATCAGGTTCTGTCCTCCTTCGCCGCGCGAGAGCGAAAGGTAGGCCGCTTCTCCTCCCATGCCGCGGGCCACGAGCGCGAGCAGAGCCGTGTTTTCGTCGTCGGGATGGGCGCCGACGACGAGGATTCGCTTGTTGGTCGACAACTTCTGGAGCGCCGGCTCGAGTGCGGCCATGCCTCCGGTGGAGGGCGGCGGAAGCTCGGCGCCGGGACCGGAGGACAGCGACAGGACCGCGGAGGCGAGCGCGACGCTCGCCGCGAGCGCAAGGGAGAGCCTTTTCATAGGGAACGGGATCGTAGCAGAGGAGGTGCAAAGTCTAAGGTCCAAGGTCCAAAGTTGGAGTCGCTCGAGATCCACTCGAACCTCGAATCGTGATGCCGGAACTTCGTTTGGCGCTCTTTGTCCGAAGCGTATTCGAAAGGCAAGTCTGCCCTCGTCCAACCTTGGACTTGGGACCTGAGACCTTGGACTCGGTGTTTAGCCCAGTACGACCCGGATCTGATGAGTCTTGCCGTCGTCGGCGAGCGGGATTTCGCGGGCTCCGCCGGCGACTGGGTTGCCGTCCACATCGACGCGCGTGACTCCTTGAGTCGCTCCGCGCGAGTTCTCGACGGTGAGCTCGTAGCGAGCCGAGTGATAAGCGAAGCTCACGGCGAAGCCCGGCCATGCCCGGGGGATACAAGGATCCAGGTGGAGCGATGCGCCGCGCAGGCGAAACCCGAGGATCCATTCGATGCCGGCCCAGTACATCCCGCCGGCCGAGCCCGTGTACCAGGTCCAGCCTCCCCGGCCCACGTGCGGGTTCTCGGCATAGATGTCGGCGGCAGTGACGTAGGGCTCGACTTTGTAGCGGTGAAGCCCCGCTCTGGTCGAGGCGTGATTGATGGGATTGAGAATCGCGAAGAGCTCGCCGGCTTTGTCGCCCTGCCCGAGAGCCGCGAAGGCGACGACCGCCCAGAGCGCCGCGTGCGTGTAATGCCCGCCGTTCTCCCGGACTCCGGGCAGGTAGCCCTTGATGTAACCGGGGTCGAGCGGCGTGTGATCGAAGGGCGGCGTGAAGAGGAGCACGAGGCCGTCGCCACGGCGAACGAGATATTCCTCGACCGCCGCCATCGCGCGCTTGCGCCTTTCGGGATCCGCAGCTCCCGAGATGACGCCCCAGGATTGCGCGATCGAATCGATGCGGCATTCGGTGTTGCTCGACGAGCCGAGCGGAGTGCCGTCGTCGAAAAAGGCGCGCCGATACCAGTCCCCGTCCCAGCCGTCGCCCTCGAGCGCGATCTTCAGGCGATCCACCCGTTCGCGCCAGCGCTGGGCGCGGCCGGTCTCACCCCGAGCGTCGGCGATCTTCGCGAACTCCCAGAGCGTCGTGTGCAGGAACCAGCCGAGCCAGACGCTCTCTCCCCGGCCCTCGCGGCCGACGTGGTTCATCCCGTCGTTCCAGTCGCCCGTTCCCATCAGGGGCAGTCCGTGGCTTCCAGCAGCGAGTCGGGCGTCGAGCGCGCGGGCGCAGTGTTCGAAGAGCGTGGCGGTCTCCTGGGAGATCGTCGGCTCGAAGTAACGCTCGGTTTCCTCGGGTTTCAGAAGCTCGCCTTCGAGAAACGGGATCGGCTCGTCGAGGATCTTGCCGTCTCCGGTCACCTCGAGATATCGGATGACGGCGAAGGGAAGCCAGACCGGATCGTCGCTGATGCGCGTGCGCACGCCGCTGCCGAGAGGGACGTGCCACCAGTGCTGCACGTCGCCCTCGCGGAACTGGCGCCCGGCCGCGCGCAGAATGTGCTCGCGCGCGATTTCGCGCTTCGCGACGGTCAAGGCCATCGCGTCCTGAAGCTGGTCGCGGAACCCGTACGCGCCGCTCGACTGATAGAAGGCGGTGCGCGCCCACATACGGCAGCCCAGAGCCTGATAGAGAAGCCAGCGGTTCAACATCAGGTCCATGGATCGGTCGGGCGTGGATACCTGGAGAGCGCCGAGAACGTCTTCCCAGAATTGCCGCACCCGGGCGAGACAGGCGTCGAGATTCTCCACACGGTACTTGCGAATCAGGTTCTGAGCCTGGTCCTCATCGATACCCTGTCCGAGCAGGAACAGAACTTCGGTTCGCTCTCCGGGAGCGAGCTCGAATTTCGTCTGCAGCGCCGCGCAGGGGTCCAGACCGGCACCCGTTCGCCCCGAAAGAGTGACGCCCGGCGCGAGCGCGGAAGGCGCGTCGGCGTTTCCGTTTCGGCCGAAGAACTCGCAGCGGTCGGCGGTCCAGGCGGTCTGGCGGCCGCCCAGGTCGGCGAACGCGATCGCGTTGCCGAACTGCTCGTTCCAGGCGTTGCGCGCCGTCAGCGCGCCCGTCTCGGCGTCGCGCTCTGTCACGACGAACGGAGCACTGGATGCGCGGCCCGAGCCGAGCACCCACTCGGCGTACGCGGTCACGGAGATCACGCGAGCGGAGCGGGAGCGATTTTCGAGCGTGAGTCTGGAAATTTTGACGGGGTCCTCGAGCGGAACGAATTGGAGCAGATCGAGGGCGATGCCCCGGCTCTCGTGCGCGAAGCGGCTGTAGCCCTGGCCGTGGCGAGCGACGTAGGGCCATTCGTCGCGAACCGGCAGCGCCGTCGGCGACCAGATCTCGCCGGTTCGCTCATCGCGAACGTAGATCGCGTCGCCAGGCGGGTCGCTGACCGGGTCATTCGACCAGGGTGTGAGCTGATTGGATCGGCTGTTGCCGGCCCACGTGTAGCCGGAGCCCGACTCGGAGACGATGAACCCGAAGGTCGGGTTCGCGACCACGTTGATCCAGGGCGCGGGGGTCAACTGCCGTTCGCCCAGAATCGTGACGTATTCCCGGCCGTTGTCCGAGAAGCCTCCGAGCCCGTTGAAGAATTCGAGGTCGAAGTACGGCGGCGGGATGTCGGCCGCGGGAGCGCTCGGCGGAGCGGGCCGCGGCGGGCGGGTGGCCGGAGCCGTGCGCAGCAGCCGCAGCACCTGTTCGGAGAGGGTCCCATGGCGCGAAAGCAGGACGACCCGAGCGGCCGTGCGCAGGACGTCCCGATCCTCGTCGGAGAGAAGGTCGGCGCGAATCTGAAACACGCCTCCTCGCGAATCTTCTGGCATCGTCCGCTTTCGCGTTCGGATCAGCGGATCGAGGGCAGCCCGGAGATCTTGTCCATAGGAGGTCGGCTGCTCGTTGGAAATGACCAGATCCACGATGAGCCCTTTCATTCGCCAATACTCGTGCGCTCGCAGCAGCTGCCGGACGATGTCCTGATCGTCCGGGTGGTCGATGCGCACGAGCACGATGGGAAGGTCTCCGGAAATCCCGTGTCGCCAGAGCGCGGACGGGCCCTTTCGATTCCTTGCGATCACGGTGCTCGGCGCGCGCAGGCCCGGATCGTTGTAGAGAATCCGGTTCGCGACGCGCTGGAAGAGGTGCGCCTCGTCGGCAGCGATCCCGAGGTGGTGAAGCTGGACCTGAGCCTGTGTCCACGCGAGCGTCGTGGTGCGCTCGAAGGTGGAGGGCTCGCGGTACTTGTCGGCGAGGGCCAGAACGGCATCGCGGGTTTCCGCGGCGATCGTCGCGACGTGGATCCGGGCGGTCGCTCCCGGGCCGAGACGGAATCGGCGGCGCAAGCTGACGATCGGGTCGAGCACCGAGCCGGTCGTGTTGGAGAGCGGCCGGCCGTCCTCCACCGAGGACGGATCTCGAATGCTCCGCCCGCGGCCCAGAAAGCGCGAGCGGTCGGTCTCGTATTGAACCGCTCCGATCGTCTCGCCTTCGACCGCAGCCACGTGCGCCACCCACATTGCTTCGTTCTCGGACTCGCGCGGGCGGCGCGATGCGAGGAGCGCCTCGATCCCGGGGACGAACTCGGTCTGCACGAACAGTTTCGAGAATGCGGGGTGCGCCGTGTCGGTCGCGGCGGGAGCGAGAGCGAGCTCGGCGAACGAGGTGACTTCGATATCTCTCGGTTTGAGCGAGAGATTCGTCACCGAGACCTGCCGGATCTCGGCGTCGTCCTCGGGCGAGACGACGACCTGCATCAGGGTCGCGAAATTCGAGTCTCTTCGATGGATCTCGACGCGATCCTCCGAGAAGATCGCTTCGTAACTCTCCGCTTCGACTCCCGTCGGCTGATAACCCGCCGACCACAGATGACCGCTCTGCGTGTCGCGCAGAAGAAGGTAGGTCCCCCAACAATCGCGGGTCGCGTCCTCGCGCCATCGGGTCACGTCGCGGTCCTTCCAGCGGCTGTAACCGGATCCGGCTTCCGTCATCATGACGCTGTAGCGGCCGTTGGAGAGCAGATGCGTGCGCGGGATCGGGTGATGCGGCGAAGTGAAGCGCCGCAGCGCCGGAAGGACGAAGTCGCGCACGTGGAGCGGCGCGTGCACCTCCTCGGCGCGCGGCCGGGTCACGGCGACCGCCCGTGGCGTGCGTTCCTGAAGGAGAAGCTCGGTGGCCTGCACGGCGGGATCGCTGTGGAAGCGGGCGCGGAAGATGCCCTCCCGCAGAACGTTGGTGAGCGCCACGACCGTCATGCCCTGGTGGTGAGCCATGAACGCGCGCACGATTGCGAACCGGTCCGCCTCCGGGAGGTGCGAGGGTGTGAAGTCGAGCGACTCGTAGAACCCGTAGCGTCCCTGGGACCCCATCGCGGCCATCTTCTCGAAGTTGCGCGTGGCCGCTCTCGGGGCGACCATGGCGGCGAGCGCGGTCGCGTACGGCGCGACGACCAGGTCTTCGGATAGCCCCCGCTTCAGGCCGAGGCCGCTGATTCCGAAATTGGAGTACTGATAAGTAAAGCCCTGGTCGCGAAGGTTGTAGGCGGACTCGGATATGCCCCACGGAATCGAGTGCTCCTCGCCGTAGCGGATCTGGCGGTCGACGACGAGGCGATTGGTTTGATCGAGCAGGCTTCCGGTGGGGGACTCCATCACCAGCTCCGGCATCAGGTACTCGAACATCGACCCCGACCAGGATATGAGCGCCGAGCCCTTTCCCACGGGCGTGAGGGAGCGCCCCAGCTT
Organism: Thermoanaerobaculia bacterium; assembly: GCA_036518075.1. Classification (GTDB taxonomy): domain Bacteria; phylum Acidobacteriota; class Thermoanaerobaculia; order UBA5066; family Gp7-AA6; genus DATDNV01. The sequence goes on along the minus strand of DATDNV010000122.1, from coordinate 12,927 downwards.
GAACCAGTGAGAGGCGGGGACGTCCCCGCGGGAGATCGCGATGAAACTCGCGAGTCGCGCCTCCGAGGCGAGCAGATCGTAGTAGCCCGAATCGAGGCGCCCGTCGGTCAGCCGGTACCCGATCGAAAACAGTTTCCGTTCCGAATCGAACAGAAACGTGAAATCCATCTCATCGACGATGCGCGTCGCGCGGCGCGCGAGTCCGGTGAGGCGTCGAACGATCGAGCTCGCTTCGCTGGCGGCGCGTTCGAGAGTCCGAATCGCCTGCGATGCCGCTTGCGTCTCGCCCGCTGCCCGCTTGGCCGCGAGCGCCTTCATTTTCCGCGCCGCTTCTTCGAACAATTCGGCGGCCTGCTCCACCGTCGCGTCCTCGGCCTCCAGAGTCTCGAGGATCTTCGAAGCCTCCGGGGAGAGACCGCCAGGAGGGCTGCCCCAGGCCAGGATGGCTTCGGCATCGCGGCGGTGGCTGGCGATCGAAGCCGAGAGCCGGCGTCCCCAGTCGAGCGCGTCGTTCGCGGCGTCTCCCGGAAAGTCGAGCGCAGCGGCGTGGAGCGTGTCCACCAGTGTCTCTGCGGACGCCGCGAGCTGCCGTAAACGCGCGAGCCATCCCCGCGAAGTCTGTGGCACGGGCGTGAGCAATGCTTCGATCGCCGTGACCGCGGAATCGATCTGGCGGCGGGTGACCACTCCTTCCCGCCTTCCCGCCGCCAGCGTGAGCGAGGCTTCGCGCAGCAGCTCCAGTGTGTCCCCGATCCCGTGCAGGGCCTGGGGAGAAGCGGCGGCGGATCCGAGCCGCTCGAGGCACGCGTGGCGCAGCGAGATCAGGTGTCCGGCCAGGTTGCCGCTGTCGACCGTCGAGACGTAGCGCGGTTCGAGCGGCTGACGGCTGCGCGTGTCGTACCAGTTGTAGAGGTGACCGCGGAACCGCTCCAGGCCCTCCACGCTCGCGATCGTCGATTCGAGCCGATCGAGCGTGTCGATCGCTCCGGCCCAGCCCATGTCGTGGGCCGCGGCGGCCGAGAGGAGGGCGAGTCCGATGTTCGTCGGCGAAGTGCGATGGGCGACGACGGGCTCCGGAGTCTCTTGAAAATTGTCGGCCGGCAGCCAGTTCTCCTCGGATCCGGCGAACGTTTCGAAATAACGATAAGTGCGGCGCGCAACCTGACGCAGCTGCGCGGCATCCCGTTCCGAGAAGGGCTCCTCTTCGACCTCTCGGGGAGGCAGGCTGATCGATCGGGCGACGAGGGGAGAGAGCGCCCAGGCCACGACGAACGCGCCGGCGAGGAACGCGGAGTCGGGCCGAAGGAGCGCGACGCCGAGAGCGACGGCCAGCGCCACGAGAACGGCGCCGTGCATGCGGCGATAGAACCCGGAGATTTTCAGATCGAGCGTCCGCCGCGCCTGCGCGGCCGGCATCCATTCGAGCAGGTGCCGCCGCGTGAACAGGAGGCGTCCGAGAGTACGCAGAATCGCATCGCCCATGAGCCAGGCCTGGTGGGCGAGCAGGACGAGCCGAAGAGTCGTTTGACCGATCCAATGGGCGAGGTCCGAGCTCAAGCCGATCAAGAAACTGCGCTTGGCGATTCCCTTGCGGCGGGGCAGGAACTCGCCGAAGAAGGAGATCAGACCGGGCAGCGCGATCGAGGCGATGACGAGCGCGGTCCAGAGAAGGGGGTTCGTTCCGGGGAGAATCCAGGCGGCCGCCAGCGTGGCCGCCGCCGCGACCGGCGACAGGCTGCGGCGCAGATTGTCGAGAATCTTCCAACGTCCGATGGCGGTCAGAGGATTGGGAACGCGGCCCGCGCGTTCATCGGGAATCCGCGGGAGCAGCCACGGGATGAGTTGCCAGTCGCCGCGCGCCCAGCGGTGCTGCCGCGACGCGGAGACCTCGTAATGCCCGGGGAATTCTTCGAAGATCTCGAGGTCGGAGATCAGGCCGGCACGGGCGAAGAGTCCCTCGAACAGATCGTGGGAGAGCAGCGTGTTGTCGGGAACGCGGCCGGCGAGCGACCGTTCGAAGGCGTCGACGTCGTAGACCCCCTTGCCGGTGTAGATCCCTTCATCGAACAGATCCTGGTAGACGTCCGAGACGGCGAAGGCGTACGGATCGATTCCGCGGGGGCCGGAGAAGAGTCTCTGGTAGACGGTCCCCGAACCTGCCATGGGAAGGGTCGCGGCGACCCGGGGTTGCAGAACGGCGTGTCCGTCGACGACCAGCCTCCTCGCCGCGTCCATCGTGGGTCGATTGAGCGGGTGTGCCATGGTGCCCACGAGACGGCGCACGGTCCCGCGCGGCAGCCGCGTGTCGGAATCGAGGGTCACGACGTAGCGGATTCCCGAAGGTGCGCGCACCGAAGAGCCGCCCAGCGGCAGGAATGTCGTGTCGGTCGCTCCGCGCAAAAGCCGGTTGAGCTCGTGGAGCTTGCCGCGCTTGCGTTCCCAGCCCATCCAGAGCCCCTCGCGTTCGTTGAATACGCGCCGCCGATGAAAGAGAAAAAAGATGGGACTGCCGTCCGGCGCTTTTCCATGCTTCGCGTTCAGAGCGTGGATGCCCTCGACCGCCGCGGCCAGCGCCTCCTCGTCTCCGGGACTGGTCCCCTGTGTCGCGTCATTCCAATCCGACAGGATCGCGAGGCGAACGTCTCCGTCCGCGTTACCCAGATAGTGGACGTCCAGCCGTTCCACGGCCTCGCGCGCCTCCGCCTCGCTGCTCAAGAGGATCGGCACGGCGATCAGCGTGCGCAGCGACTCGGGCACTCCCTGCTTGAGCTCGAGCTTCGGCAGCGGCCGCGGTCCCAGGATTCCCGCGACGTCGCGGTTCACGACGGCGACGGCGAGATCCGAGGCCGGAACGAGCCAGAGCAACGCGAGAACCAGAATCGACAACGGCGTCGATGTGTGGATGACGCCGACGGCCGGAAGAAGGGTCAACCCGAGTGTGAGCAGCAGGATTGTACCGAGATATCCGGGCGTCGCCCCTCGGATCCATGCGCGGCGCAGCCATTGGGCGACCGGCACGCGGTATCGCAGCTCCGCTTCGAACTCCCGGCGGCCGTGCGAGATCAGATAGTAGCCGGGGTCGGAGAATCGGGGGTCGGTCCGTTGCTTCGCCGCCTGCCTCGCGTGCTCGGTCGCCCGCTGTGCGATCTCGAGCTCGGAAAAGTCGGCGCCGCGGGCCAGCTCTTCGACCGCGCGCCGGTATCGGTCGCGCGTGGCGAAATCCATTTCGCCGACGCGTGTTCCGTCGCAGAGGGCCTGCTGGACGAGGCTGACGCTCTCGAAGAACTCGTTCCAGTCGACCGCCGAGAGCAGGCGCATGCTGGTGATCACGTTGCGCACGGTCACGTGCGTGGCCACCTGGTCCTGGTGTTCTCGGCGGACGAGCTCTTCGGCGTTGATATCCATCTTTTCGAGGCGGCTCTGGAGCCAGCGCAGCGCCGGTGTCGTGGCCGGATCCTGATCTCGCAACCGGGAGAACAGCTGCACGAGCAGCGGCGGCGAAGCGGGCAGGGAATCGAGAGGCCTGGCCGCGCGAGGAGAGACGTCCACCTTGGTGCCGAGGATCTGGTCCGCGACCGAATCGGCGAGCGCGCGGGCCTCGCCCCGGCTGTTGATCCCGTCGACCAGCCGTCTCAGATTCTCGACCAGGACGATCCGGAGCGAGATCGCGATCGCCCAAAGCTCCCCGATCGTCAGCGGCTGGATCTTCTGGTACGCGAGAACGAACCGGCGCAAAGCCTCCGACTCGAAGCGGCTATCCGTATGTTCGACGAACGCCCAGGCGATGGCGTAGACGCGAGGGAGACCCGCCGACGGGCCGTGAGCGAGCTTGGGAAGTTCCTTGTAGAAATTGGGAGGCAGGTCGTCGCGGATTTCGCGAACCTGCTCTTCGACGATGTGAAAGTTGTCCACGAGCCACTCGGCAGCGGGCGAGACGCCGCCTTCTTGAGGCATGGTGGGCGCGATCGAGCGGTAGGCGGCGAGAAGAGCGCGGCCGTTCTCTTCGAGCCGGGGCAGAAGGGGCCGCCCGGGACGTTTGCCGGGCAGGACCGCGTGTTCCGCGGCGATCGTCTCGGCCAGTTGCTCGAGACGTTCCGTGGAGAGCAACTCTCCCCGGATCGGCGCATCGATGTCGAGATCGAGAACGGCAGCGGCGCTCATCGAGATCGGAAACTTTCTCCGTAGCGGGCAGAAGGAGGCCTTCGGCCTCGAGCTCCAGGGCCCGGGTTAGGGACTGTCCCCGTTCTTGTATGCGAAGGGCGTGCCGTTGGGTGGGGGATCGCTTCTCTATCGCTTCTTGAGCTTCTTCCGGACGATGGGCGCCGACGCGGCGGCAACGGCTCCGATAAGCGCCGTCACGAGCTGGATGCGTTTCTTCGCGTCCATTCCTCGCCACTCGCGCGCGATTCGTTCAAACGTCTTCTTGGAGGCGGCGCTGGCTTTTCCCAGCGACCGACGAGCGGTCACCGCGCCCTCTTCCGAAATCGATGCGATCCTTGTTTTCGCGCGGCCCGCCTGCGCGACGAGCTGTCGGATCAGGCGATCGAGCTTTTGCGAGCGTGCGCGATTTGTCGTGGAGCGGGGACGGCGTGCGCGAGACGCCGCGCCGGGTTTGCGGGCGGCCGCAGGCTTGCGCCGCCGGACCGGTTTCTTCTTCGCCACTGCCGCAGTGCGGCCTTCCGGCGGAACGAACGATTCTGCCATTCTGTCCTCCCTCCCGGACTCTCCGGCGCCGGTTTTGACGCCGATGGAATCCATTCTTGCACGGGCGGTGCCGTCATTCCCGTCCGGCTGCCCGTCGAGGCTTGTCGCGGTGCGCCTACTTCTCTCCGGCGGCCGTGAAGCGCGGCCGGATGTCAACCGGGATGTCATTGAGCGTCGCGATCACTCTTTCGATTTCCGGCGTCGACCGGGCATAGCGGGCGAGCAATCGCTCGGCTCGTCCGAAATCGCCGGTCGCCTCGATCTCGAGGAGCTCGTAGGCCAGAGATCGAACCGCCTCGCGGAATTTTTCGGTGCGCACGAGAAACCGTCCGCCCTCCCCCGGCTCGATGAGCCCTTTCTCACGGAACCAGTTCCATTGCACCGCGACGCCGCCGCCGTGCGCCTCATCGATGCCGAACCGCATCGATCGAAACGCAAGACCGACCACGGTCGCGGCAAGGCGCTTCTCGTCGACCGTGGAAATCCACCCGTTGTCGGCGGCTTGAAGGATCGTCCACATTCCCAGGACGTCCGCTTTGCACTCTTCGATCGTCGAGTGGAGGTTCTTCAGGAGTAGCCGCGACTCGACTTTTTCGCCGCCCGGTCCGGTGATCACACCGGGACCGATTCCGTGAGACAGCTCATGGAAGAGCGTGTGATTGAAGTAAGCGTCGAACGAGACCAGCGGGATTTGCGCCGGAACCAGCACACGTTCCGCGACCGGTTGCCCGCTCTGGTGAAACTTCGCCTCCATGACGTTCTTGAGAAGGACCTTCTTCGATCCTTTCGCCTCGCGCACGCGCTCGTCGTTGGGCAGGTTGAATGCGGACGTCTGCACGCCGCGGCGCGCATCGCCGGCGGTGAAGGCCTCCTGGACGACCTTGATCGGCGACTCGAACTTGCGATTGAAGTTCTTGTGCGAATCGGGAATCGGCAGATTGCGCTCCATGTCCGGCAGATGCCCCGCGTAGACAGCGAGCTTCTCGCTCTCCGCGCGGTCACGGACCGTCACGAACGATTCGAAGGACGCCTTGTAGTTGAAGAGGCCGTCCTCGTAGACTTCGTACGGACCGATGATGACCTCGATGTCGGAGTCGAGTTCCATCCACGCGAGGTCGGATGCGTAATAGTCGTTGGTGAGGAAGGCATCCGCGCGCGAAGTCAGATACTTGCGTAGAGAGAGATTCGAGGTCTTCTGGGCCGCCTCGCGCAACCGATCGGCGGCGCGGCTCAGCCGCTCGGCGTAAACGCGCGAGTAAGGGATGGCGGTCAAGCCCCCTCGCTCCCTTCGGATGACTGTGAAGAGACCCTGAAACGATTCCCGTTCACCCGGATGCGCGGCGACCCACTTCTCGAACTCTTCCTTGGTGAAGTCGGGCGGGTAGAAGCTCGCTCCCGGAGGCTTCGGGCGGGCACCGATGAAAGCCTCGTTGCCTTTCAGTCGATCCCAGGGTCCGTACATGATCTCGAAGTACGAGAGCGCCGCGCGCGCGCTCGAGTCCCGTCCAGCGGCCTGGGAAAGCTCGTCACGCAAGATGGGGTTCTCCTCGGAGACCTGACGCAGATAGATCTCGTCGATCTCGCGCGAGGCCTCGATCAACTTCTGAAGAACTTCGGTTTCCGTCCCGTCGAGAAGGGATCGGTCGTAGTCGATGGCCGTCGGGGGGAACTGGCTCAACCGTTGCACCACGTCGGGAGCGATGCGCAACGTGTCCGCCGCGCCAGCCGGCGCGGCCTTCTTCTCGGGTTGGGTCATGGGAGCGGCGGGCGGGTTCGTACAAGAACCGCTTCCAACCGCGATCGCCGCCGCAGCCACCAGGGTTCCGAGTCGCTTGTCCACGAGCGGGAATCTAGCATCGTCCTTCCGGCGTAAGGATTAACATGCGCGTGCCTATGGCGCTCGATCGGGCGATTTGCGCGGAGTGGTACCGGCAAAACCGGCGGCGATCGCACGCCCTCTTCGATTCGGTCCGGCCCGAGGCCTACTACGACCGCCCGATTCCGCTGCGCAATCCGATCTGCTTCTACGAAGGCCACCTTCCTGCATTTTCGGTCAACACGCTCGTCAAGAGAGGCCTGAAGGAATCGGGCATCGACTCGGACTACGAGGTGCTCTTCGAGCGGGGCATCGATCCGGAAGATGCTTCGTCGGTTTCTCGGGAGTCCAACGGCTGGCCCTCGCGCGAAGAAATTCGCCGTTACGGGGAGCTCGCGGATCGCGTGATCTTCGAGGCGCTCGCCGACAAACCGATCGAGCGCGGGGACGATCCCGTGCTGCGAGGAGGACTGGCGGCTTACACGATCCTCGAGCATGAGCCGATGCACCAGGAGACACTCCGGTACATGTGGCACCGCCTTCCCTTCGAGAGGAAGACTCGGCCGGCGCAGACGGGTCGAGCGAACGTCGGGGGAGCCCCGCCGGCCCCGCGGACCGTGCGGGTCCCTAGAGGAGCTGCGACGCTCGGAACGAGCCAGAACCGCTGGCCGTTCGGGTGGGACAACGAGTTTGCGGCTCATCGGGTCGAGGTTCCCGAGTTCGACATCGACATCTACAACGTCACCAACCGGGATTTTCTCGAGTTCGTCCAGGCGCGCGGCTACGAACGCCCGGAACTCTGGAGCGAGGAGGGGCGGGACTGGCTGCGGCTCGAAAACGTGACACATCCTCTCTTCTGGGAAGCGAATGGCGACGGCTGGTGGTGGCGATGCATGTTCGAGCGAGTTCCGCTGCCGGAGTCCTGGCCCGTCTACGTTTCCCACGCCGAAGCGGAAGCATTTGCGCGATGGAAGGGCCGGCGTCTGCCCACGGAAGCGCAGTTTCATCGAGCGGCTTATGGAACGCCGGAGGGAAGCGAGCGCTCCTATCCGTGGGGGGAGGAGCCTCCCGCCGCCCAGCACGGCAACTTCGATTTTCGCTCATGGGATCCGGAGCCGGTCGGTTCGCATCCGGCGGGCGCGAGCGCGTGGGGCATCGAAGACCTGGTTGGCAACGGCTGGGAGTGGACGTCGACCGTCTTCGAGCCATACCCGGGCTTCGAACCGATGCCGTCCTACCCGGTCTATTCGACCGATTTCTTCGACGGAAAACATTTCGTGATGAAGGGGGCATCCCCGGCCACCGCTCGAGAGCTCATCCGGCCCGGTTTCCGCAACTGGTTTCGCGGAAACTACCCCTACGTCTACGCGAGCTTCCGAACGGTGGGAGGGGGAAGTTAGGAGTTAAGAGTGGAGAGTGGAAAACGGAGAGTTCCGATACGCTCCTTCGATTCTTGACTTTTAACTCTCGACTCAACTTTCAGACATGATCGAGTTCACTGCCGCCGCGCCTCCGGCCGAAACGGTCACCGATCTCGCGCGAGACGTGCGGCGGGACCTGGCGCTGACACCCAAGCAGCTTCAGTCGAAGCACCTCTACAACGCTCTGGGTTCCTGTCTCTTCGAGGCGATCTGCCGGCTTCCCTGGTATCGGATCACTCGCGCGGAAGGACGGCTGCTCGCGCGCTGGTCGGATCAGGTAGTGGCCGGACTTTCCGATCCGCTGACGCTGGTGGAGCTCGGCTGCGGAAGCGGAGAGAAGATCGCGATGCTCGCCGAATCGCTGCGGAGCCACCGGAGGATCTCCGTGCATCTGATCGACATCTCCCCGACGGCTCTGGAGCTTTCGGAGAGGACTCTGGGGCGGCTGGAGCACATTTCGGTGATGGGCCACCGCGCCACCTACGAGGAGGGGCTGCGTCGCGCCGCCGCGCAACGCGGGTCGGCGGCGACCATGCTCGTTCTCTTCCTGGGCTCGAACATCGGCAATTTCGACCCGCCCGCGGCACACGACTTCCTGACCGAGATCCGGAAGGCTTTGCGTCCCGGAGACGCTTTGCTTCTCGGAGCCGATCTCATCAAGCCCATCGCCGATTTGATGGCCGCCTACGACGACCCTCTGGGCGTCACCGCCGCGTTCAACAAGAACCTTCTGGTCCGGCTCAATCGCGAGCTTCTCGCCGACTTCGATCTTTCGGCCTTCGATCACCGGGCCGTCTGGAACGCGGCGGAAAGCCGGGTCGAGATGCACCTGGTCTCCCGGCGCGCTCAGAGAGTCTCCATCCCTCGGGCCGACTGCACGGTCGAGTTCGCGCCGGGGGAGACCATCTGGACCGAGAGCTCCTACAAATACTCGCCCGAGGAGATCGTCGCGCGCGTCGAGCGGGCCGGCTTTCGGTCGCGGCAGCAGTGGATCGAGAGCGAAGCCCGGTTTTCCCTGACGCTTTTCGTCGCGGCGGGAAGCACGTCTCCTTAATGTGGTAGCGTCCCGCGGCCGAGAAACAACTTGAAACGTGTCTTCGCCGCCGCCGCGACTGCCGCAACCCTGCTTTCTCCTGCCTCGGCGCAGGAACGCGTGGACCTGGACGCGGTCACGCGGATTCGACAGGAGGGGTTTCGCCGCTCCAAAGTGATGGACCTCGCCTCCGAGTTGATGGACGGAATCGGTCCGCGCGTGACCGGTTCGCCCAACATGAAGGCGGCCAACGAGTGGGCGCGCGCGAAGTTCGAGTCCTGGGGGCTCGTCAACGCGCATCTGGAGAGCTGGGGGCCGTTCGGGCGCGGCTGGACCTGGGAGGGCTGTTCAGTGCGTATGCTCTCGCCCGACACGACTCAGTTCATCGCGATTCCGCAAGCCTGGACCCCGGGGACGAATGGTCCGATTCGAGCGAAAGCGGTTCGCGTCAACGTTGCGGCGGCTTCGGATCTGGACAAGTTTCGCGGAAAGCTCGCCGGCGCGGCCGTTCTGTTCGGTGAATGGAAGGCCCCCAGGGTCGAAGACAAGCCTCTCTCACAGCGCTACGACGAGAAAGGGCTGAGCGAGATCGCGGCTTACGCGATTCCGGGCGCAGTCCCGCCGCGGTTCAATCGCGAGGAATACCTGAAGCGCCGCGAGCTCGCGAAGGCCGCCCGGAGATTCTTCGCGGACGAGAAGGTCGCCGCGGTCCTCTCCGAAGGCTCCCACGACGGGGGCACGCTCAGCGTGCAGGAGGGCGGCTCTCAGAAAACGAGCGAGCCCGAGGGAGTTCCCTGGGTCGTCCTGACCGCCGAGCACTTCGGACGCGTCTCGCGACTGCTCGAGCGCGAAGTCCCCGTCGAACTCGAGATCGACGTCCGGGCCCGGTTTTTGAACGGCGATCCGACGGCCTGGAACACCGTCGCGGAGATTCCAGGCACCGACAAGAAGGGCGAAGTGGTCATGCTCGGCGCGCATCTGGATTCCTGGCAGGGCGGCACGGGCGCGACCGACAACGGGGCCGGTTCGGTGGCGGCGATGGAGGCGGTTCGCATCCTCCAGACGCTCGGACTCAAGCCGCGGCGGACGATTCGTATCGCGCTCTGGAGCGGGGAAGAGCAGGGGCTCCTCGGTTCCCAGGCCTACGTGGCGGAGCACTTCGGCTCGTTCCCGTACTCGCCCGAAGAATTGGAGAAGCCCTCCTTCCTCCGGAAGCCATCGGGGCCCCTTTCGATCAAACCCGAGCACGCGAAGTTAGCGGGCTACTTCAACCTCGATAACGGAACCGGCAAGGTTCGCGGAATCTACGTGGAGGAGAACGCGGCCGTCGTCCCGGTCTTCGAGGCCTGGATGGCTCCTCTCAAGGATCTGGGCGTGACGACCGTGACGATGAACGACACCTCGGGCACGGACCACGTGTCTTTCGACGCTGTCGGACTTCCGGGCTTCCAGTTCATTCAGGACGAGATCGAGTACGAATCGCGAACCCATCACACGAACATGGACGTCTATGAGCGGCTCCAGAAAGCCGATCTCATGCAGGCATCGGTCGTGATGGCCGTGTTCGTCTGGCAGGCGGCGAACCGCGACGCCCTGCTTCCACGCAAGCCCCTGCCCCGTTGGGAACCGGAGAAGAAGGAGAAAGCCCGGGAGGAAACGCCGGCGAAATCGCCCGGCGCGTGAGCTCTCGAGATCCCGGATGCGAAAGGTGAGATCCATGAAGCGAGTCGTCGTAGCGGCGGTTCTCTCGATCCCTGTCCTCCTCTTCGGCGCAGAGGCCTCGGTGACTCCGGCAGAGAAGGCCGCCAGCCAGGTCATCACGCCGGAGCTGCTGCGGTCCCATGTGCGCTTTCTCGGCTCCGACCTGCTGGAAGGGCGCGGCACCGCGACGCGCGGAGACCAGCTCGCCGAGGCGTATTGCCAGGCCCAGATGGAGGCCATGGGGCTGAAGCCGGGCGCGCCGGGAGGAGGCTGGTATCAGGAAGTCCCGCTCGTCGGTCTCACCGCGCGGTTCTCCGCCCCGGCGCTGTTCAAGTCCGGGCGCGGCACGGCCGAGGGCCAACCGGGGGCGAACTTCGTCGCGGTCTCCGGAGTGCAGAAACCCGAAGTCCGAATCGACAACGCCGAAATTGTTTTCGTCGGCTACGGGATCGTGGCTCCGGAGTACCAGTGGGACGATTTCAAGGACGTCGACTTGCGCGGGAAAGTCTTGCTCGTGATGAACAACGATCCCGAGAACGACCCGAAACTTTTTGCGGGCAAGACCCGGCTCTGGTACGGGCGCTGGGATTACAAGTACATGATGGGGGGGAAAAAGGGCGCCGCCGGCGTCATCGTCATCCACACGACCCATTCCGCCGGCTATCCCTGGCAAGTGGTCCAGACGTCCTGGGCGGGCGAGAACTTTCAGCTTCCTGAGGACGGCTCGCCGCGGACTCAGATCAACATGTGGGCCACGGAAGAGCTGTCGAAAAAGATCGCCGAGCTCGGGGGCAAGAATTTGGATGCTTTGCGCGCCTCGGCCGAGAGCCGGTCCTTCCGTCCCGTGCCGCTCGGCGTGTCGCTGTCCTTCGGCTTCGCGAACACGATCAGCCGCAAGAAGTCGGAGAACGTGATCGGGATGCTGCCCGGCTCGGACCCGAAGCTCGCGGGGGAGGCGGTCTTCTACACGGCTCACCACGACCATTTCGGGATCAAGACCGGCGCGAAGGCCGCGGATGCGCCGGCCGCCGCGGGACAGAAGGCGGACGACATCTACAACGGCGCTCGAGACAACGCGTCCGGAGTCGCCTCGATCCTGGGCGTGGCCGACGCATTTGCGCATCTGCCAAAGGCCCCGCGGCGCTCCGTCTACTTCGCCTTCGTCACGGCGGAGGAGCAGGGTCTGCTGGGTTCGGATTACATGGCCAAGAACCCGCCGCTGCCCGCCGGGCGGATCGCCGCCGACATCAACATCGATGAGGCGAACTGGTTCGGCAAGACGCGCGACGTCTCCTTGATCGGACTGGGCAAGTCTTCGGTCGATGCCGACGTCGAGGCGCTGGCAAAGTTTCAGGGCCGCCGCGTCGAGGCGGATCAGTTCCCGGATCGCGGTCGGTTCTATCGCTCCGACCAGTTCAGCCTCGCGAAGGTCGGCGTGCCCGCGGCGTACATCAAGTTCGGCACCGACGTGATCGGCAAGCCCGAAGGCTTCGGCCGGGAGCAGGTCGAGACGTACGAGAAGACCATGTATCACCAGCCATCCGACGAGCTGAACGATTCGTGGGACTTCTCGGGTGCGGTCGAGGATGCTCAGCTCGCCTTCCTCGTCGGCGACCGCATCGCCAACGCCGACACAATGCCTGTCTGGAAGAAGAGCGATGAATTCGAGGCAGTACGTCAGAAAGCTCTGGCGAACCTGAAGCCTTAGCAGAAGTCCCTCGTTTAGAAGATCTCCGGCCGCATGGTCGCGGCGCGACCGCCGTGGCCAGTCCCCTCGCTTCGCTCGGGATGACAGGCCGGCGTTGTCGCACAGCGACGACTGCGGACAGCCTGCGGCTCGGCCTGCCTCAACGATCCAGGTCGATCGTCCCCGAGAAGATGTCGTCGCTTAAGAAGATGTTGATCGCGACGAGGTGGATGTGTGAGCCGGACGCCACACCCGAGATCGAAGCCACCCTGGAGGATCCCCGGCTCAGTACTCCGTCGACGACACCGCGAATGATCGTTCCACGGAACTCGCCTCCGAGGCCGCACGGGCTGAAGCCCGCGTCGAAGACGCCAACGAGCGAGGAACCGCTCTGATAAAAGGTCGCAAAGGCCGAACGAGAGGAGGTCGAGCAGATTTCGCTCCTGTTCGTTTGGAAGGAACCGGCCCATTCTCCCGTGACATCCGTTCCCGATTGGGAAGGCCTCAAGGGAATGAGATCCTCGCGGCTGCCGATGGCGGAGAACACCTCGATCGCGGCGCCCCC
>DATDNV010000121.1:0-4888 GCA_036518075.1 Thermoanaerobaculia bacterium | reverse complement strand
CATGGTGCCTTCCCTGTTCGTGCCGATTGCGGAGTTTCCGCTGACTCCGAACGGCAAGATCGACCGCGCCGCGCTCCCGGACCCGGAGCCGGCGTTGGACCCATCGAGAGAATCCTCCGAGACGCCCCGCTCGGCAGTCGAAGAATTGCTCGCTCAGATCTGGATGGAGGTCCTCCAGCTGAGCCGGGTGGGCATCCGCGAAGACTTTTTCGAGCTCGGGGGACATTCCTTGCTGGCCACGCGCGTCGCATCGCGAATCCGCGACTCGTTCGCCGTCGAGCTGCCCTTACGCACTCTCTTCGAATCTCCGACGATCGCCTCTCTGGCGGAGCGGATCGAGTCCGCGCAACGGGCCGCCGAGGGGATCGAGACCGCACCGCTCCGGCGCGCGCCGCGGACCGAGACATACCCGCTCTCTTTCGCGCAACAAAGACTGTGGTTCGTGCAACAGCTCGAACCCGACGCCGCGCACTACAACGTGCAGAGAGCGATCCGCATGTCCGGAGAGCTCGACGAACCCGGTCTCGAGAGGGCTCTGACGGAGATCATCCGACGGCATGAATCTTTGAGAACCACTTTCGGATCTCTCGACGGCGCTCCTTTTCAAACGGTTCGCGAGAAAGCCGCCGCGAGCCTGCGGATCGACCGGCTGGACGCGAGGGTCTCCGAGGAGGAACGAACCGCGCAGGTGATGATGAGGGCGATGGAGGAGAGGCGCCGGCCGTTCGATCTCGCGCGAGACCCTTTGCTGCGCGCTCGTTTGATACGCCTGAAACCGCAGGATCACGTACTGATCCTCACCTTGCACCACATCGTCTGCGACGCGTGGTCGCTCGGAGTGCTCGAGCGCGAGCTTTCAATGCTCTACGGCGCCTTTTCCGGCGGTCGTCCATCGCCCCTCCCGGACTTGCCGATTCAGTATCCCGACTACGCGGTGTGGCAGCGTCAGTTCCTGACCGGCGACACGCTGGCCAGGCTTCTCTCCTATTGGAGAGGAGTGCTCGGCACCGAGTCGTCGAACCTCACGCTTTCGCGCCGACCCCGCCCGGCGGTTCAGAGCTATCGAGGAGCACGCCACTCTCAGCGGCTTCCGTTCGAGCTCACCGAAAAGCTTCGGACGATCGGTCGGGAGGAAGGCGCAACTCTGTTCATGCTGCTCCTGGCGGGTTTTCAGGCGCTGCTTTCCCGCGAGACCGGGCATACCGACATCCGCGTTGGCACCGATATCGCGAACCGCTCGCGAGTCGAGACTGAAAACCTGATCGGTTTCTTCGTCAATCTCCTGGTCCTGCGCGCCGACCTGTCCGGCAATCCGCGATTTCGCGAGCTGATCGGCCGCGTGCGAGAGGCGGCGCTCGGCGCGTACGCGCACCAGGATCTTCCATTCGAGAGGCTCGTCGAGGAGCTCAAGCCGGAGCGGGACTTGAGCCGCAATCCGCTGGTCCAAATCCTCTTCGTGATGCAGAACGTTCAGCGGTCGTCCGTTCCGCCGTCCGGTCTCGCCTGGTCGGGTGTCGATGCGGGCACCGACGTCGCCCGCTTCGACCTGGCCGTCTTTGCCAACGACACCGATGACGGACTGCTCGCGAACTGGGTCTACAACACCGATCTTTTCGATGCAGCGGAGATTCGAGGTATGGCCGGACGGTTCCAGAGCCTTCTGGAGGACGTCGGCAAGCGGCCGGATACCCGGCTGGAGAGACTGGCAATGGTCAGCGAAAACGAAAGAGAACGGCTTGCTCAGGAGAAGTCCGACCGGCGCGGTGCGCAGTCGGCGAGGCTTCGTTCGATGCGTCGGAAAGGGATCGATCTCTCACAAATTCGCGAGGTGAAGGTCGGGCAGCTCGCCGAGGGTCAAACCTTGCCGCTCGTCATCGAGCCCGAAGGGGAATCCTTGGATCTCGCCGAATGGGGGAGAAAGGAGGAGGCGTTCCTCGGGACCAGTCTCCTGAAACACGGCGCCATCCTCTTTCGCGGCTTCGGTGTGAAATCCGCCGAGGAGTTCGAGCGTTTCGCATCGGGCCTCTGCCCGGAGCTCTTCGGCGAGTACGGCGATCTGCCGAGGGAATCGGTGGGCGGACGGGTCTACGGGTCGACACCTTACCCGTCCGACCAGCCGATCCTCTTTCACAACGAAAGCGCGCACATGCACCGCTGGCCGATGAAGATCTGGTTCTATTGCGTCCTTCCGTCCCGGAGCGGCGGCGAGACGCCGATCGTGGATTGCCGGGAGATCTACCGCCGTCTCGATCCTGCCTTGCGTCAGCGGTTTTCCGATAAAGGCCTGATCTACCTCCGAAACTACACCGAAGGTCTCGACGTGAGCTGGCAGGGCTTTTACGGAACCGACGATCGGCGGCGCGTGGAAGAGGCGTGCGTTCGCGCGGGAACCGAATACGAATGGACGAAGGGCAACGGATTGCGAACGCGTCAGCGGTGTCCGGCCGTCATCCGGCATCCGCAGACCGGCGAGATGTCCTTCTTCAATCAGCTGCAGCTGCACCACGTCTCGTTTCTCGAACCCGCCGTCCGCGAATCCTTGTTGGCCATGATGCGGGAAGAGGACCTTCCCCGGAATGTCTATTACGGAGACGGGTCCCGGATCGAGGATTCGGTCACGCAGGAGATCCTGGCGTTCTACCGCGAGACGGCGGTTCAGTTCCCATGGCAGGCAGGCGACGTCCTGATGGTGAACAACATGCTGGTCGCGCATTCGCGCAATCCCTACGTCGGGCCTCGAAAGATCGTGGTCGCGATGGGTGAGATGGTCAATCAACGCGAGCTTCCGATTTGATCGGGTCGGCCCTCGAAGGCTTTCGCCTTTCGGCGCAACAGCGTCGCCTGTGGTCGATCGGACGGGAAGGGGCCGAGCCCTGGGCTCGGGCGTGGTGTGCGCTCCAGATCGACGGGCCGCTCGAACTGGACCGTCTTCGCGGGGCGGCAGCGACGCTCGCGGCCAAACACGACGTCCTGCGCACGACGTTTCATCGCAAGGCCGGAATGCGAAACGCCTTTCAGGTCGTCGCCGAGGCGGCAACGCCTTTCTGGCATGTCTCGGAGCTGCCGGCCGCGTCACGAGGCGAACCGCACGCGGCCATCGACGATCTCGTTCGCGAGGAGCCGTCGGTCCCCATGGACCTCGAGCGCGGACCTCTCTTCCGACTCAGTCTGGGTGCTCTCTCCGCATCGACGCACGTTCTGGTGTTTTCGCTTCCGACGCTTTGCGCCGACCGTCGAACTCTCTACATCATCGCTCGCTCGCTCGCCGATCTCTACGTTGGCCAGGAGAACGCCGGAAACGAGTCTCCCATCCAGTATCCGGACTTCTGCCAGTGGCAGGCGGAGCTGTTCGAGAGCGATGACGATGAAGACGTGGCCGCCCGCTCGTATTGGACACAGAGATCGTCCGCCTACAGAGGCGGAACGGTCCCGTTCGCGGGCATCGGGGACGGTCCCGGGGTCCCGGCCAGGGGAGATTTTCTGCTCACGCCTCCACAGGTCGAACGGATCGAGTCGTTTTGTCGCGCGGCGGGTGTCTCCCTGGGTGATTTCCTGCGCGCCGGCTGGCACACCCTGATCGCACGGACGACCGGAGACATCGAAGTCGTCGTCGCGGACTTGCACGAGGGGCGAAAGCTCGACGAGCTCGCAGAAGCGCTCGGGCTGTTCGCCGTCAGCTTGCCCGTGTCGGTCCGTTTCGATGAGAGCTCGACGTTCGCGGATATCGTGAAGAGGGGTTGCGAAGCGCGGCGGCAAGCCGACGAATGGCAGGAACACTTCGCAGACGGGATCGAGCCGGATCCGGCGAAGGTCGGTCACCGACTCGGATTCGAATTCGCCCAACGTCCGAGTCGCCGGGAGAGCAACGCGATCTCTTTCTCGATCCTACGCGAGCATTCGTGGACGGACGCGTTCACCGCTCGAGTCGTTTGCGTCCAGGAGGCCGGCGGAGTGCGTGTCTCCTGCGCAACAGATCCTGATCGGCTTCCCGGCTCCGTCGCCCGGCGCCTCGCCGGACACCTCGAGTCGCTGCTGACGGCCGCCGTGGAGAATCCCGAGGCGCTCACCCGGGATCTGCCGATACTCGGAAAAGAAGAGCAGCGCCGCATTCTCGTCGATCTGAACGGAACAGAGCGTAGCGAGCAACGTTCCCGCTGCATTCACGAGCTGTTCGAAGAACAGGTGGACCGCACACCCGATGCTCCGGCCCTCGTCTTCGAGAAGCAGCGTCTGACCTATGCCGATCTGAATTCGCGCGCGAACGCGCTGGCGGTCCTGCTCGCCGAGGCCGGTCTTGGACCGGACGTGCCCGCGGGCCTCTGCGTCGATCGGTCCGCGGACATGATCATCGCTCTCCTCGCGATCCTGAAAGCGGGGGGCGCCTACGTTCCGATCAACCCCGAGCACCCGGGGACTCGACTAACGGGCCAGCTCGCTCACAGCGGCTGCCAGATCGTGGTGACGCAATCGCGGTGGCTGGAGAAGCTGGCTGCGTTCGGGGGCAGGAAGATCTGCCTGGACCGGGACCGGTCCGACTTCGAACGCCGCTCCACGCGGAATCTCGAACGGCGTGCCGGTCCGGAGAACCTCGCTTACCTCATGCACACGTCCGGTTCCACCGGCGTGCCCAAGGGCGTGGCCGTCCCGCACGCGAGCCTCGTCAACTATGCGGACTTCGTCCTGCGTGATTTGCTTGGCGTGGATCCCGAGACTGGATCCGCCCTGAATTTTGCCACCGTCTCCACCATCGCCGCCGATCTGGGCAACACCGCGATCTTTCCCGCGTTGATCTCCGGCGGATGTCTTCGCGTCATCGGATACGAGCTCGCGATGGATGGTCGACGCTTCGCCGAGTTTGCGGTCGAGAACCCGATCGACGTATTGAAGA
>DATDNV010000120.1:0-5701 GCA_036518075.1 Thermoanaerobaculia bacterium | reverse complement strand
GAGGTACGGGGAGACGGTGATCGAAAAGGCGGATCCCCGAGGCCGTCCCTACTACTGGATCGGATCGACGGTGCCGGTCGGAGAGCTCGAGGAGGGAACCGACATCACCGCAATCGCCGAGAAGCACATCTCGATGACTCCGCTCCACCTGGATCTGACCGACTATCGTTCGATCGAGACGCTCGAAGGAATCGCCACGAAGCTCACGCTCGGCGAATCCCGGGACGCCGATCGGGTCAAACACCAATCGTGATGCGATTCTGGGTGCAGGCGGCCGGGATGCTTCTCCTTGCGGCAGTCTGCGCCTTCCTCTCGAACGCGGCCGCGGGACCCGAGCGCAAGCTCAAATGGATCGGCGCCCATGCCGAGACGGCTCCGCCGGCCGCGCCGGCGGCCAGAGCGGCGACTCCCGCGGCGGCGGGCGCAACAACCGGCCGCGCGTTTCCTCCTCACCCGGACAAGCCCTGGGTCGAGATCTCCGGAGACGACGTTGCCGCCCTCCATCAGAGGGGCGACGTCCCCTTCCTCGACGCGCGACGAACCTCGGTCTACCGGGACGGACACATCTCGGGCGCGCGGCCGTTTTCGGTCTGGGAATCCGACATCGACGACAAGGTCAAGGCGTTCTTCGATGAAGGCCACGACCCGAGCGGCGTCATCGTCGTCTATTGCAGCGGGGGAGACTGCGAGGACTCCCACACTCTGGGGCAGAAGCTGTACATGGCCGGCTTTGACGACGTGCTCGTCTACAAGGACGGGTTTCCCGATTGGGAAAAGCGCGGGCTCCCCGTCACGAAGGGAGACAAGCCTTGACCCCGCCCTCATTCCGGCTGCTCTCTCCCTGGCTGACGATCCGCGTCCAGCTCGGGCTGGCGGCCGTCTTCATCGTCGCGGCGCTGGCGAAAATCGCGGATCCCCCGGGCTTCGCCCACGAGATCTCCAACTACAAGCTCCTGCCCGCCTCCGCCGTCAATCCGCTGGCGCTCGTTTTGCCCTGGCTCGAGCTCGTCATCGGTATCTGCTTTTTTCTCGGAATGTTCCGCCGCACTGCCGGACGCCTGGCGGCCGTCCTGCTTGTCGTCTTCATCGGCGCCCTCTCGATCAATCTCGCCCGTGGACGCCCCGTCGATTGCGGCTGCTTCGGAACGTCTTCGAAGCCGAAGACGGAGGCGGAGCGCCTCGGCGACATGAAGCTCGCCATCCTGCGGGACCTCTTCTTCCTTGCGATGACGGCGCAGCTACTGGTCGCGAGGAGAGACGATCGAATTTAGGTTGCTTGCGAGCTTGCCCGGCGCCGGTCGGTCTTCCTCGTCGCCACGCTCGGGCCAGGGCCGATCAGAGTCAGAACCGGGCCCTCGCTTGTCGTTCGGTCGAAGTCTTGCGCCCTCGAAAGGTCCCGCCTCCCGTGCTCCCTCACTCACGGCTCCTCCGGGAGACACGCCCGTCGCCCGGGGCTCTGGGCCGCAAGGACGCGTTGCCCAAGGGCCAGAGGCGGAATGCCCCCGCCGCCGTTCGATGGAAGATGCCTCAGCGGCGTTATGTCAGATCTGATATGAGGCGCTAGTAGGCCAGGACTTTCTTCGCGGCGGCGAGGACTTTCTGAGTCGAGGGCAGGATCGCCCGCTCGAGAATCCGGTTGAAGCCGACCGGCGTGAACGTCGAGCCGACCCGGCCGATCGGAGCGTCGAGGTAGGGAAAGACCGCTTCCTGGATCTGCGAGGCGAGCTCGCCGCCGAAGCCGCCATGCACCTTGTCTTCGTGCGCGATCAGAACGCGGGCCGTTTTCCTGGCCGAGGCGAGGATCATCTCGTGATCGAGCGGCACGAGGGATCGCAGATCGATCACCTCGGCCGACTTGCCCTCCTTCCCGAGAGCCTCGGCGGCTTCCAGCGCGAAGTGGACCGGGGTGCCGTAAGCGAGGATCGTGAGGTCGCGGCCTTCGCGGCGAAGACGCGCCTTCCCGAACGGAACCGCGAAATCGGCCGGCACGTTCGCGCGGGCGAGCGGGTTGTTGTAGAGGAACTTCGGCTCGAGGTAGACGGTGATGCCTCGCGAACGGATCGCCGTGCGAAGCAGCCCGGCCGCGTCGTCCGCGAACGCCGGAGTGACGACGCGAATCCCGGGGAGCGTCGTCAGCCAGCCCTCGATGTTCTGCGAGTGATAGAGACCGCCGCCGATGTAGCCTCCCGATGCGAGCCGAACGGTGACGTTGGGCACGAACTTGCCGCGCGTGCGCCAATACTCGTGCGACATCTCGACCATCTGCTCCGCGGCCGGCCAGAAATAGTCGGCGAATTCCGCCCCTTCGACCACGACGCGGATCTTGTCGTCGAGCCGCGAGAACCCGTCCGCGGTTCCCATGATGAAGTCTTCCGCGAGCGGCGCGTTGGCGACGCGCTGCGGGCCGAACTCCTGCTGCATCCCCTTGGTGACGTTGAAGACCCCGCCCTTGTCCCGATTGGCGAGGTCCTGTCCCCAGGTGAACGTGTCCGGGTTGCGGCGAAACTCCTCCTTGAGCGTCGTGTTGAGGGCCTGGACGAGAGTCATCGGCTCGCCGGATCCGTCCGGAAGGCCGTCCGGCCAGCGGGTCGGGGCCCAGGGCTCGGGAGTCACGCACTCGAAGATGGAATCGGGCGTCGGGTCCGGAGAGGCCTTGGCTTTGTCCGCCGCCTGATCGTAGGTCTGCTGGTTCTGAGTCTCAATCGCCGCAAGCTCTTCCTCGGTGAGGAGTCCGTTCTCGATCAGAGTGCTCCGGAACCGCGGAAGCGGATCGGCCTTCTGCGCCGCCTCGAGCTCTTCGGGTGAGCGATAGAGCTCGTGGCGGTCGGAGTTGGAATGAGAGTGAATGCGCACGCAGTTCGCATGGACCATCGCCGCGCCGGCACCGCTCTTGACGAACTCGATCGCTTCCCTCATCGCGCGGAACGAGTCGAACACGTCCAGGCCGTCGCAGAAGATGATCTTGAGGTTCGCGAATCCGCGAAAATTGTCGGCCGCGCAGAGATTCGCGGTCTGATCCGCCTTCGGCACCGAGATCCCGTAGCCGTTGTCCTGGATCACGAAGACGACCGGCACTTTCTCGCGCGTCGCCCCGTTGACCGCCTCGTAAAAGTAGCCCTCCGAGGTCGAGGACTCTCCGACGGAGCAGAAGACGATCGAATCCTTGCCGTAGTAGCGGATCGCTCGGGCGAGGCCGACGGCATGCGGCGCGTGGTTGGCGACGCAGGAGGAGACGTTCTGGATGCCAATCTCCGGCTTGGCGAAGTGGTTGGACATGTGCCGCCCGCCGGAAGCGACGTCCGCGGCCTTCGACATGCCGTTCAAGAGAATCTCCTCCGCGGTCAGGCCGGCGGCCACACAGGTGGTCAGGTCGCGGTAGTAGGGGAAGAGGTAGTCGCGTCCCGGACGAAAGCTCATCCCCAGGGCGAGCTGGATCGCGTCGTGTCCCGCGCAGGGAGCGTGGTAGCTCCATCCCAGTCCCTGCTTGAGATAGTTGGGAGCTTTGTCGTCGAGGACCCGCGCGAGGTGCATGAGTCCGTACCATTTCTTCAGCTCCTCGCGCGAGACGTCCGGCATTCCGGAGACGCGCGTGAGCTCGGCAGTGTCTTGTGGGGTCAACCCAACCTCCATCAAACGGAAGCGCTCATTCTAAACCGGCCGGTGGGCCAAATCCTTCCTTTTCTTCCGCGCAAAAGCCTTTACAATGAATGAAATGCCTTTGCGCGAGCGGATCGTGCCTCAGGGCCGCGAAGACGCCCGCCGAATCGAAATGGTAGAGCAGTTCGTCGCGCTGCGAGGAGTGGACGACGAGCGCGTGCTCGCGGCGATGCGCCAGATACCGCGGCACCGTTTCGTCCCCGAGCCGGTTCGATCCAAAGCGTACGGGGATCATTCGCTTCCGATCGGATACGGGCAGACGATCTCGCAGCCGTTCGTCGTGGGAATGATGACGCAGAGGCTGGCCCTGGAACCTCACCACAAAGTGCTCGAAATCGGCACCGGTTCCGGCTACCAGACGGCGGTGCTCTCACGCCTGGCGCGGACCGTCTACTCGCTCGAACGCATCGACGAGCTGGCGCGCAACGCGGCGACGCTCCTGCGGGAGCTCGGATGCCACAACGTGTCCGTGAAGGCGTTCGACGGGACCTACGGTTATCCCGCCGCGGCGCCGTACGACCGAATCCTCGTCACCGCCGGGACCAACGGCGTGCCCGAGACCCTTCTCGACCAGCTGGCGGTGGGAGGGCGCCTCGTGCTTCCGATCGGCCCGCCCGACCGGCAAAGACTGCGGATCATCCGCCGCCGCAAGACCGACTTCGCGCAGGAAGACGGCGAGGAGGTCGTGTTCGTGCCTCTGGTGGGACGCTTCGGGCGGACCCGAAGTCTGGCGGAATGACTCCCTGCGCGTTCTCGGCCCTACGATGATGACGGTTGCCCGCCGCGCGGTCATCACCGGCCGCGTTCAGGGAGTGGGATTCCGGTTCTTCGCGGAGCGCGCGGCGCGCGAAGCGGGAATCCGGGGATGGGTGCGGAATCTCCCCGACGGCAATGTCGAGACCGTGGCCGAAGGCGAAGAGGAGGCGGTTGCCCGCTATCTCGAGCGGCTGCGGCGCGGGCCGCTCGGAGCCAGGGTCACGGGGGTCACGGCCGAGGACGTTCCCGCGAGCGACTTCTCCTCGTTCCAGATCACGCGATGACCGATCTGCGATCCTTCGTGAAGGACGTGCCGGACTTTCCCGAGCCCGGAATTCTCTTCCGCGACATCACGCCGCTGCTCGCGTCGCCGCTCGCGTTCCAGCTCGCGATCCACGAGATGGCCAAGCCCTTTCGGGATCTTCACGTCCAGAAGGTTCTCGGCATCGAGGCCCGCGGGTTCATGTTCGGCGCCGCGCTCGCGCGCGAGCTGTCGCTGGGGTTCGTTCCGATGCGCAAGCCCGGCAAGCTGCCGCGCGAGACGGTCAAGGCGAGCTACGGCCTGGAGTACGGCAAGGACAGCCTGGAGCTTCACAAGGATGCGCTGGAGCCAGGGGAGCACGTTCTCATCGCGGACGACGTGCTGGCGACGGGCGGCACGGCGGAGGCGGCCATCCGCCTCGTCGAGCAGCTGGGCGCTCGGGTCGAGGGGCTGTCCTTCCTGATCGAGCTCGGCGCTCTGTCGGGGGGGGGAAAGCTGGGCGACCGGCGGGTTCACGCGGTCCTGTTACTATAGAGATCGAACCGCCCGAGTAAAAAAGGTCCTTTCGGAGGGGAACGCCCCCGCACCGCCATGCCTGCCGAAAAGATACTCATCGTCGATGACGACGACGACATCCTGCTGATCGTTCAAACAATCCTCGCGTCGGCGGGATACGCGGCGTTCGTCGCTCACAACGGGCGCGAAGGAGTCGATCTCGCCCGCGAGCTCGGCCCCGACCTGATCCTCCTCGACGTGATGATGCCGGAGCTGTCGGGATGGGAAGTGTGTACCACTCTGAAGAACGGACCGGACACGCGCACCATCCCGATCGTGATGTTGACGGTCAAGAGCGAGATCCGCGACCTCATCACCGGCATGCAGGTCGGCGCCGACGACTACATCACCAAGCCGTTCACCCGAAAGAAGCTGCTCTCCACGGTGCGCCGCCTTCTCGACGAGAAGCGCGAGTCTCCGCCGGCTTACCTGACCGCCGAGAACGAGGAGATGCGGTTCAAGAACCTCCTC
>DATDNV010000119.1:0-4132 GCA_036518075.1 Thermoanaerobaculia bacterium | reverse complement strand
ACGGTCGAGGCCGGCCGCCTCGCGGGGCTCGACCTCGACGGCGTCGGGCTACCCGGTCATTTCGTGGTGGGAGGTCGAGACCTTCCCTCGGGGATGTATCTCGACCCCTTCGACGGGGGGGCACTCTGCGACGCGCAGGCTCTGACCGAGCGAGTTTCGAAGATCCTCGGGAGCCGTATTGAGCTTCCGAACGAGATCTTCGCGCCGGATTCCCCTCGAGCGATTCTGATGCGGATCCTCCTCAACCTCCGGAGGTCTTATGAGGTGCGCGATCGCTTCGAGGAGGCGCTGGCGGCGCTCGACTGCGCGAACACCCTCGATCCGGAGGAGATTTCGTTCGCCCGCGAGCGCGGTCTGCTCCTGCTGAAGATCGGGCGTCCGGAGGAGGCCCTGGAGGAGCTCGAGGCTTACGTCTCCGGCGCGAACGGCGAGGACGCGGAGGCAGTCGGGAAGCTCGTCACGATCGTCCGGGAAGGAATGGCCGGCTCGGGTCCGCCGATGCTCGTCACCCATCCCTCGGAGAAGAAGATTTTCACGCTCGAACAGGCGCGCGAGGCCCTGCCGCAGGTGCAGGAGATGACGTCTCAGGCGGTGGGGCGTTATGCGAGCCTCGGCGCCGGGGAAGAGTCAGAGCAGGAGCGGCAGGGGATCGTGCGCGACTGGGTCCGCTCGGTGAGCTCGCTCGGCGCGGAGATCAAGGGACTCTGGCTGGTCGACTTCGACTCGGGCGCGGGCTACTACTGCTGGAGATATCCGGAGTCGAGTCTCGAGTACTTCCACGGATACGAGGAAGGATTCGCGGGCAGGCTGCCGCTTCAATAGAGTTTCAGGTCCAAAGTCCAACGTCCAAGGTTGAATGGTCTATATCAAATCTGATATTAGGCCCCGAACCTTGGACCTGAAACCTTGGACCTTGGACTTACTTCGGCCACGAGCCGCCGGGCTTGAGCTCGGTGACTTCGGTGCTCGAGCCGCGCTTCTTTAGCTCCTCGCGCAGCCGGCCGGGAGTTCCGGTCAGAACCGGAAACGTTCCGAAGTGGATCGGGATGACTCGAGAGACTCCCAGGAGCTCGCAGGCCTTGGCCGCTTCCCGCGGTCCCATCGTGTAGAAGTCGCCGATCGGCAACAGGGCGAGGTCGGGCGCATAGAGCTCGCCGATCAACGCCATATCCGCGAACACGTTGGTATCGCCCGCGTGATAGACGCGGAAGCCGTCCTCGAACGTCATCACGTAGCCGCACGGTTCGCCCGCGTAGACGGCGGAATTTCCGCTGTCGGCGCCGGAGGAATGGTCGGCGTGGACCATTCGAAACTCGACGCCCCGGATCGACTGGCTCCCGCCTTTGTTCATTCCGGAAGCCTTTTCGACGCCCCGGCTCGCGGCGAAGAGCGCGAGCTCGTAGACGCCGATCACGGTCGCTCCCGTCTCTTTCGCCAGACCGATCGCGTCGTCGCCGAAATGGTCGGAGTGTCCGTGCGTGGCCGCGATGACGTCGACCCGTCCGTAGTCGAAACCTTTCGGGAACTTCGGGTTGTTCGCGATCAGGGGGTCGAGCGCGATCCGCGCTCCTTTCGGCGACTCGATCAGAACGGCGGCATGACCGAGCCAGGTCACTTTGCCCGTGAACGACTTCATGGAAATCCTCCTCTACGAGGACGTCGGAGGTAGGTAGTAGGTGGAAGGGGATGTAGGGGCCCTACGACCTACGCCCTTCGTCCTACGTCCTGAGTTGCGCCCATTTCACGAGGGGCACCAGCGTCTCTGCAAACCGCTCGAGCCCTGCTCGATCCTTCTCGTCGAACCGGTTCTTTTCCGGGGCGTCCACGTCCAGAACGCCGCGAAGCTCGGTCCCTTCGCGAATGGGGACGACGATCTCCGACCGGGAGGCGGGGTCGCAGGCGATGTGGCCGGGGAACAGCTCCACGTCGGGCACCAGGATCGACTCGCGGTGCGCCGCGGCCGTTCCGCAGACCCCCTCGCCCACCGGGATGCGGACGCAGGCGGGCTTGCCCTGAAAGGGGCCCAGGACGAGCTCGTCGCCGCGGAGGAGATAGAAGCCGCACCAATTGATCCGCTCGAGCGCGCCGGCCAGCAGGCCGGAGGCGTTCGCGAGATTGGCGAGGGCGTCGGGCTCTCCTTCGAGGAGAGCCTCGAGCGACCGGCACAGGTCTCGGTAGAAATCTTCGCGGGAAGCCGACCGGTCCAGCGTCACCGGATTCACGGACGCATTCTATCCGGGGCCGCGACACTTCTCCGTTACGATGGGGAGAGGATGCGCGCGCCGGCGGGAAGGGTCTGGGGCGTCTACTTCTTCTGCTGCGCGGCCTGGGGGTCGGCCTGGGTGATGATTCGGGTCGGCCTTCGCGACTTGCCTCCATTCCACTTCGCGGCCATGCGAATGACGCTGGCCTGTCTCCTCATGGCGCCGCTGGCGTGGTCTCGCGGCGCCGGCCGCCCGGCCCGCTCGGAAGTCGGCTGGATCGCCTGGAGCGGGCTCCTTCAGATCGGACTCGCCTACGCGCTGATCTTTACTTCCTCCCAATGGATTCCGTCGGGATTGTCGGCGATTCTCTACTGCACCTTTCCGATCTGGGTCGGCGTCTTCGCGCATTACCTTCTTCCGAACGAGCCGTTGACGCCGCAGGCGATCGGCGCTCTGGCGCTGGGCTTGACCGGCGTGGCGCTCGTTCAAGGACCCGAGACGCTCGCGGCGATCGCGGCGAGAGATGCGGGACCGCTCTTCCTCGGCGGGGTCCTCGTCCTCGCGGCGGCGATGCTCGGAGCCTATGCGAACGTGCTCAACAAGCAGCGGTTTGCCGCCGTCTCCCCGTTTCAAAACGTTTGGGGACAGACTCTCGTCGGATCGGTGTTTCTCTGGCTGCTGGCTCGGTGGAAGGAACAGGGAACGTCTCTCCACTGGACCGGTCATGCGCTTCTGGCGTTGGGGTATCTCGCGCTCTTCTGCACGGCGATGACGTTTGCCGGCCTCTTCTGGCTCATTCCCCGCGTTCCCGTCGCGGTCGTCGGCACGATCCCGCTCGGAGAGACGGTCTTCGCCGTCGGACTGGGAGCGGTGGTCCTCGGAGAGAAGCTGTCCGCGCGAGTGCTGGTCGGCGGTCTCTTCATTCTTGCGGGAGTGCTCGAGATCGCTCGACAAACCCGCGCCATCCCCTCTCCCTGATCGGAATGCCGGCCTCGCCGGCGGGCGCGGCTCTCCGTCTCCATTACGATGCGGCCCCATGCGCCTGCTCACGGGGAGAGTCCTCGCGGTGTACGCGTTCTGTTGCGCGGTGTGGGGCTCGACCTGGCTCGTCATCAAGATCGGCCTCGCGGATCTGCCTCCGTTTCACTTCGCCGCCATCCGAATGGCGGTCGCCTGTCTCCTGATGGCGCCGTTTGCGTTCCGGCCCGGCATCCTTCGCCCGAGCCGCACCGAAGACCTTCAAATCCTCTTCTGCGGCACGATCCAGATCGGCATCGCCTATGCGTTGATTTTTCTCGCGGAAACCCGGATCGACTCGAGCCTCGCGGCGATTCTGTTTTGCACCTTTCCGATCTGGATGGGCGTCCTCGGTCATTTTCTTCTGGCCGACGAGCCTTTCACGATGCGCAATCTCGTTGCGGCGCTTCTGGGATTGGCCGGCGTCACGCTGATCGAGGCGCCGGCGATCCCGGCGGCGTTGCGCGCCGGCCCGGGTCCCCTTCTCGTCGGCGGAGCGTGCGTGCTGGGCTCCTCGATGTCCGGCGCGCTCGCGAACGTCCTGAACAAGCGCTGGTTCGCGCACGTCGCTCCGGAGCGCAACGTCTGGGGTCAGACGCTCTCGGGAACGCTGTTCCTGTTCCTCCTCGCGGTCGGCTTCGAGAGAGGCCTCCCGCTCCACTGGACTTCTCGCTCGGTTTTCGCCGTCTCCTATCTGGCGGTGTTCGGAACGGCGCTCGCGTTCGCGGGGCTCTTCTGGCTGATCCCGCGCGTGCCGGTTTCGGTCATCGGTACGATCCCCCTGACCGATACGGTGATCGCGATCGCTTTGGGAGCCGCGGTCCTCGCAGAGCGGCTTTCGGCGCGCGCGATTCTCGGCACGATGCTCATTCTCGTCGGCGTTGCCCTCACGGTCTCGCGTTCGGGCGAGC
>DATDNV010000118.1:0-2977 GCA_036518075.1 Thermoanaerobaculia bacterium | reverse complement strand
CACGGGAAGATCATTCGCGAACATTTGCGGGCACGGCGGGCGTCGGGTCCTTCTCGGCGCGCGCGGCGCGGCGCCGCTCGAGGATGAGCATTTCGCGCGCCTGATCGAACTTCTTCTTGTGACCCTCGATCACGAGGGCCGCCTCCTCGATCGCATGAACGAGGCGGACGAGGTCGACATCCGGCTCGTTGACCAGCCGGCGAGGAACCATCTCCCGCCGCATCCAGTCGATGAGCCCTTGCCACATTTCGCCGACCAGCACCACCGGCCGCTCCGTCATGAAGCCGACCTGCAGAAGCTGCCAGACCATCAGGAGCTCGAGCGCGGTGCCAATACCGCCTGGAAAGATCACGAACGCCTGGGACATGCGCACGAAGTGGTGGAGCCGCGAGAAGAAGGTCCGGTGCGCGGTCACGCTGTCGAGGTACGGGTTCGCTTTCTCGTACGGAATCGCGATCGTCAGGCCGAAGGAGCGCGTTTTGAGCTTTCCGTTTCCCCGGGCCGAAGCCGCTCCTTCGTTCGCGGCCGCCATCAAACCCGGCCCGCCTCCCGTGACGATGTCGCAGCCGAGCTCCGTCAGCCGCGAGGCGAGAGCGCGCACTTCCGCGTACTCCTTGTCCTCCGGGCGAATCCGTGCGGATCCGAAGACCGCGACCCGGTAGAAGTGGAGCTCGGCCGGATTGAGCGCTTCGAGCTCTTCGATCGTGTCCCAAAGGCGCACGATCGTGCGATCGATGATTTTTCCGACATCCGGTTCTCGCCGGATTTTCTTTCCTGTGTTCATGAATGGAGCTTCTGGCGGATTGACCGCCTCTTGCGACTTGGCCTGCGCTACTCCGGGGTCCGCAGCGTCGCCGCGAAGGCGCGGGACAGCAGGCCGTCCTCGGTCACGGCCCAGACGGTATAGCGATAGAAGGTTCCCGCGCTCGCCGCGGGATCCACAAAGACAAAACGCATCGAATCCTCCGCGTGCGTCGAGGACGGGACGATCTCGGGTCCGCTGCGCGCGACCCGGCCATCCGGCAGGACTTCCTCTCGGAAGACTGCCCAGCCGGCCAATCCGTCATGCGACGCGGTCGTCCAGATCAAGCGAGGACCTCCCGGTCCCGCCACCGCCTGCGCGGAGAGCCCTGCGAACGGAAAGGCCGAAAGTGGCTCGACCGCGGCCGGAGCGACGGTCGTCGCGGTCTTTTCGGAGAAGCCGATGACCGCGAAATCCACGCGCGCCACTCCTGCGAGCGAAACGGGTTTGACCGCGCCAGGGGTCAGGTACAGGACGTCAGGAGGAAGCTGAGCGTCGCGGTAACGCACGACGGCGACCGCGGGTGAAGCATCCTCCGGGAACGAGATCTTGAGAGCCAAAGCCGAGTCCGCTCCGGGGACGAACACGCGATGACGGATCGACATCACCGCCGGCGATGACGTGTCCAATGCTCCCGATTCGAGATCAGCCTCGGTGACGTGCGACGGCGCGGCCTCGGTCTCGACGCCCGAGTAGAGACGCGCGGCGAAGGACAGCATCAGGGCGCTCTCCTTCAAGCCGGTCGCCTCGGTGAATCCTCTCTGGAGCACGGCGAGAGGCTCCTCGCCTGTCTCGGCCGCCTTTTCCCAGACGGCTCGCAGCGCCGCGCCGCCGCCGGCCTGCCTGCAAAACTCTTCGACGTAGAGTCGCCCGACAGCCGCCGGCTGATGACCGAGATCGAAGGCCGGGGCCGAGGCGGACAGAGCCGCCGTCTCGCGGTCCGTGTCGTCCCCGGCCCCCTCCAGATACTGCGCCGCGGCCGCAGTAAGAAAACTGTGGTCGGTCACGCCGTAGGCTTCCAGCGTGGCGGTCGCATAGAGACGGCCGACTTCACGGGCGATCTGCCGTGACGTCATCCCCGTCGCATCGAGCTGGATCGAAGCGGCGACGAGGCTCCTGCGATCGAGCCCTCGGGATGACACGCGGCGCGTGCCGTCCGCGAATCGCCGGCCGATGTAGAGCTGAAGAGGGTCGTTCTGCGGAGCCGGCGTCCTCCAGCCTTCCTTTTCCTGGAGCTGGATGGCCAGCCGCTGAAGCTCGGACGAAATCGCCCCCTCGAGTTCCGGGTCGGCCGCCTCGTCCCGCAGGAGAACCTGGCCGCCCAAAATCGCCTTGGCCGGGCCGAAAGTCCGGAACGGCGGAGAATCCCAAGCCCTCACCGGACCCGGAATCCCGGGCGCGTCCTGGGCTCGCGCGGACCCACTCGCGAGGCACAAAGCCCCGCCAATCAGCGCGTTGCGCAGGATTTGTGTGACGGTCGGTCGCCGCATGAGTATTTGAGAATAGTCTCCGAGCGCGTTCCCGTCAACGTTCTTACGAAACAGGAAATGCCCGCGTTGGTATTTGTGTAGAGCCGAGAGCGCCTACGAGGTCACCGTCGTCTCGCCCGTGGGCCGGTTCGTGATCCGGGCGACCACGACCGTGATGTTGTCGACGCCGCCCTTCTCGTTGGCGATCTCGACCAGCTCGTTGCACAAAGCCTGGGGGTCTTCCTGAGCTGCGACCGCATCCCGGATTTCCTCGTCGGAGAGCATCGTCGTCAGGCCGTCCGAGCAGAAGAGAAAAACGTCTCCCGACTCGAATGTCAGCTCCTGGAGGTCGGGCGACACGGAAGGGCCGCCCCCGAGCGCGCGGGTCACGACGTTCTTCAACGGGTGCGACTTGGCCTCCTCTTCGGTGAGGATTCCGGCCGCAACCTGTTCGTGCACCCATGAGTGATCGTCGGTGAGCCGCGAGAGTTGTCCGTCTCGATACAGATAAGCACGGCTGTCGCCGACGTGCGCGAGCGAGAGGATCTTTCCGTTGAGCAGTCCAGCGACCACCGTCGTGCCCATTCCCTTCAGCCATGGCTGCGCGGCGACGGCGGCCATGACGCGCTCGTTCGCCTTCTCGATCGCGACGGCCAGGCGGTTGCTGTTGAAGAGGAGCTCGTGGTTGTACTTGAAGGGCCAGGTG
>DATDNV010000117.1:0-3541 GCA_036518075.1 Thermoanaerobaculia bacterium | reverse complement strand
CGGCGCGCTCGAGCGACCGGATCGTCGCGGCGCGGCCCCGCTCGACCAGCGTCGTCAGGCAGACGACGATGGCCATGGCGAGTGCGAGCGCGACGACGGCCGCGCGCGTCCGCGTCCGATCCGTTCGGAGCGCGTCGGCCGCGACCTCCACCGCCCGGAAGATCTCGGCGCGAGAAGCGGAGAGAAGACGAGGTTTTGGGTTCAAGGATTGCCGCCGGTTTCGCAGAAGCCGCCGGGCGGTCTCAATCGTGCGTTCGCGAAGCGTCACCCATCCGGTCACCTCCGTATCGAAGCGAGGCGCGGAATGGCGCGTATTGTCTGGCAATCGAGCAGTCTTGACAAGGCGCTCGCGGGCGGGCTCGGGTTATATTGGAGCACGGTGATTCACCCGCTGAGGGCAACGAAAACGAGCAGGGGAGAGCTGTGCCCGGCCTCTCCCGGCCTCCCATGAGCAACTCCTCCAACTCCGCCATCGAAGGCAAGTACGAGGTCCTGGGGAAGATTCGCGAGGGGGGCATGGGCGCCATCTACATGGTGCGCCACCGCCTCCTGAAC
Organism: Thermoanaerobaculia bacterium; assembly: GCA_036518075.1. Taxonomy (GTDB): domain Bacteria; phylum Acidobacteriota; class Thermoanaerobaculia; order UBA5066; family Gp7-AA6; genus DATDNV01. The sequence goes on along the minus strand of DATDNV010000117.1, from coordinate 2,986 downwards.
GAAATTCGAATCATCAAGGTCATGCGGCCGGAGGTCGCCGAGAGCGCCGATCAGCGCAAGCGATTTCTCCGTGAAGCTCAGATGGCCACGCGGCTCAAGCACGGAAACATCGTCGGCTTCTACGACTTCTTCGTGGACGACGAGGGCACCGCGTACATGGTCATGGAGTACATCGACGGGATCAACCTGCGCGACATGATCCGAAACTGCGGAGCATTGCCGATCGGTCTGGCGATCTACCTCGCGCGCCAGTGCCTGTCGGCGCTCGACTACCTGCATCGCAAGGGAGTCGTTCACCGCGACGTCGCTCCCGACAACATCATGATGACGCAGGAAGAGGACGGCACCCTGCAGACGAAGCTGATCGACCTCGGCATCGCCAAGCTCGCGCGCGCGGAGGAACAGGAGCAGCTGACGGCGGCGGACGAGTTCATCGGGAAGCTTCGATATTCCTCGCCCGAGCAGCTCACCAAGAAGGCGAGCTCGAGCGCGATCGACGGGCGCAGCGATCTCTTTTCGTTCGGCGTGGTGATGTACGAGGGGCTCACCGGGATCTGTCCCTTCGGCGGGGGGAGCCTTCAGGAGATCTTGACGGCGCGTCTGCACAAGCCGCCGATGCCGTTCGCGCAGAGCGATCCCAACGGCCGCGTGGGGGCGGTGCTCCGCGGGACGATCCTTCGGGCGCTCCAAACCAAGCCGGAGGATCGCTACCAGACCGCGGCCGAATTCTCCAAAGCGCTCGAAGGCCTGCCCGCGCCCGAGGCGTCTCCCGAAACGCCCGAGCAGGTGTCGCAGTATGTGCGCAACGCGATCGACATCGCGAAGAAAGCGGCGGCCGCCGCCAATCCGGCCGGCGCGAGCGTGCAAAAAACGCTTCAGTCGAAGTTCCGGGTCTCCGAGATCTCCGTCCGCCCGCTCGAGGCGACCGACGCCCAGGTGGAGCGGACGATCGCGCGATGGGGCGGCGACGCGACTCCGACCCGCACGGGCACCCGAGAGGGAGGGCGCTCCACGGCCGACGAGAAGACGCTCGCCTACGCCGGCCCGAAGGCCGTGACCGGGGACCTCACTTCTCACGCTGCGCATGCTCGCAAGGCAAGCCCGGTCATGGGCTACGTCCTCGCGGCAGCGGGCGCGGCGGTCCTCGTCGTCGTCGGTGTCGTGGTCGCGATGTTCATGGGGCGGCGAAGCTCGCCGCAGACGAATCTGGCCGAGCCGCCGACTGCCCGTTCGAGCGTCGCCGTCTCGAAGCCCACCGAGCCGCCGCCGGCAGCGGCGCCGGCGTCGAGCGCGCCCGCGAACGCGGCGGGGCCGACGGCACCGCCACCGGTCGCGCAGGCGGTGATTCCCGCGCCTCCTCCCGTGGTCGAAGAGGCCAAGCCCGCGCCGGCGAAGAAGGAGCCGAAGAAGCTGGACCGGCCGATCTCATCCAGGCCCGCTCGAGAGCCGGAAACCAAGATCGCTAAAGCGGCGCCGGCTGCCAACCCGCCGGTGAACGCGAACCGGCCCAAGCAGCACTTTTGCGCCGAGGTCAGCCGCACCGGCTATTTCCAGGGTGTCCCCAAGGAGGTGCCGCCCGGCTTCGCGGACACGGCGCATCTTCCGGCGCGCGACGACGCCGCGCGGATCAGGATCACGATCTCGGTGCGGCCGGAGGAGCCGGTGGAAGGCCAGGACTTCACCGTCGTCGCAACGTTCTCCAACGGCGGCGACGGGAGCTTCCGCATCGCCCGAATCGAAGAGTCCTCGCCCGGCGCGCGCGGGGGTTTTCAGCCGATCGCGGGAGTGTCGCCTCAGCCGGTGGACGAGGGCGGGAAGCTCGAGATCTTTCGGACGACCAAGGCCCTCGGCTCGGGGGACACGTACCACAAGAAATTCCGAGTCGTCGAGCAGCGCCGGGGGGATTCCTGGGAGGCCGAGGTCACCGTCAAGCCCTGCGTCGAGCAGTAAGAGTTTTGCCGCTTATATCAGTTTTGATATAAGAGTCTGTAGTCTGTAATCGCTAGTCCATCGTCCGTCCCTCGACTAGGGACTTGCGCTCGCATGAGAGCTCAGGAAGGACAGCGTCTCCTCCCACACCATCTTGGAGGCGCGAATCCGGTAGGTGTCCCGTTCCTCGCAGAAGAAGTCGTGGCCCGCACCGGGGACGACTTCGAGGCGAAATGGCTTTCCGAGCGTGGTGAGGCGCTGCTTCGCCGCCTCTCGCTCGTCCGGGCGGATGCTCGAGTCGAGTTGGCCGTAGAAGAGAAGGAGCGGTGCGTCGAGAGCGTCTGCCCGGTCGAGCGGCGTCGGATGGCCTTCTCGGGCAGGGCGAGCGACGGCAAGACCGTCGGGATAGAGGCAGACGGCCGCCCGGACGGCCTCGGGAAAGAGGCAAGCGGAAAGAAATGCCATCCGGCCCCCGACTCCGAGACCAAACAGCGAGACGCCGCCCGAGCGGGCGGCGGACCGTCCTGCCACGAAAGACAGAGCCTGGCCAACCACGGTCGCGGCTCGCTCGTCGGTCAGCGTGACGGCTCGGTCTCGAGCCTCCATCTCCTGGTCATATTCGAAGTTCGTGGAGCCCATCGGCTGGAATGGCTCCGAAGTGTCGAGCGAGAAACGAGAAGGGGCGCAGTAGAGATCGGGAGCGAGAGCGTAAAAGCCGGCGCGGGCGAACCGGTTCGCAAGATTGCGGGTGTGGGGATTGAGGCCGAACCGGTCGTGAAGGACGAGGATCGGCGGGAAGGGACCTTCGCCCGCCGGCACCGCCTCGTGCGCGGGATAGCACTGCACGAGCGTGGTGTTGCTTTCCATGTCGATCATGCCGCCGCGAACTTGGCCAGGAGGGAATTCGGTCATCGGAGCGTTCTACAGCAGCGCCGGGAGATCCGCCAGAGAATCGATGACGGCGTCGGGGCGGATGGCGGAAGCAGCGAGATCTTCTTCCCGGAACTTTCCGGTCCGCACGAGGACGCCCTTGACCCCCAGGGCTTGAGCGCCGCCG
>DATDNV010000116.1:0-15404 GCA_036518075.1 Thermoanaerobaculia bacterium | reverse complement strand
GGATTCCGCCGGCATCTCCTCCCGGGCGATCTCGACGGCGCGCGCGAACCCGACCACTCCCGGAACGTTCAGCGTCCCGGATCGGAGCCCGCGTTCATGCCCGCCTCCGTACATCAGCGGAGTCAGTCTCACGCGTGGACTTCGGCTCCGCACGAAGAGCGCGCCGACCCCTTTTGGTCCATACAGCTTGTGCGCGGTCACGGAGGCGAGATCGACTTTCATCGCCTCCACGTCGAAGGGAATCTTTCCGAACCCCTGCACCGCATCGGTGTGAAACAGCACTCCCTTCTCGCGGCAAACCGCGCCAAGCTCTCCGATCCGATGGATCGTCCCGACCTCGTTGTTCGCGAGCATCAAAGAAACGAGGATCGTTTGGTCGGTCACCGCCTCCCGGACCTGCTCCGGTGAGATCTGGCCCCGGGAGTCGGCCTCGAGATAGGTCACCGAGAAGCCTTCTTTTTCGAGCGCTCGGCACGTGTCGAGCACCGCGTTGTGCTCGGTCTTGCCCGTGATGACGTGGTTTCCTCTGGCTCGGTGCATGCGGGCGACACCCAGGATCGCCAGATCGTCCGACTCGGTCGCGCCAGAGGTAAAGACGATCTCCTTGTCCGCGGCATTCATCGCCTCGGCAATGGTGTGGCGCGCCTCGTCGACGGCGGCCTCCGCCTCCCACCCGAAGACGTGGTTGCGTGAGGCGGCGTTGCCGAATGTCTTGGTGAAATAAGGCAGCATCGCCTCGAGGACGCGCGGATCGACCGGCGTCGTCGCCTGATGGTCCATGTAGATGGGGAGCTTCATGGGGGCAGCGTTCACTATAGGACCGCCGTCCGCGGCGGACAACCATTCCAACGCCGGGCATACCCGAGCCTATTTCGCCGTGAGGATGCGGTGGGAGCGACGTCGAGACGTCGAGCACGCGACGCCCCTTGAGATGAACGGTCCTCCCGTCATATATAGGTCGCACCGCCCCGTCCACATTGACTCCCGCAACCGTGAGAAGGAGCCCGGGCCATGACCACCAAAACCGAGTCGATCCTCTCTGACGAGCTTCTCCAACGCTTCCACGAGCGCGCGCCGATCTACGACCGGGAGAACCGGTTCTTTAAAGAGGACTTCGAAGATCTACGGAAAACCGACTACTTGAAAATGGCCGTGCCGAGAGAGTACGGAGGGCTCGGCCTGCCGCTTTCCGAGTGTGCCCGCCAGACGCGGCGCCTCGCCTATTACGCTCCCGCCACGGCGCTCGCGACCAACATGCACGTCTACTGGTGCGGCGTCGCCCGAGAGGTCCACGACTCCGGGGACTCTTCATGCGACTGGATCCTCGACGCTGCCGGGAAGGGCGAGATCTTTGCCGCCGGGCATGCCGAGACAGGCAACGATCTGCCGGTGCTGCTCTCGACGAGCCGGGCCGAGCGCGCGGAAGGGGGTTATCGCTTTACCGGGCGCAAGGCGTTCGGAAGCCTGACGCCGGTCTGGACCTACCTCGGCCTTCATGGAATGGACACGAGCAATCCTCAGGCTCCCAGGGTGGTGCATGGATTTCTCGCCCGGGATTCGAAGGGCTACCGAATCGAGCCGACCTGGGACGTGCTCGGCATGCGCGCGACCCAGAGCGACGACACGATTCTCGAAGGAGCATTCATTCCCGATTCGCGCATCGCACGGGTCGTGGCGCCGGGAGCGGCCGGCGTGGACATCTTCGTCCTCTCGATCTTCGCCTGGGCCCTCATCGGGTTTGCCAACGTTTACTACGGTCTCGGCCGCCGAGTGCTCGACGTGACTCTCGAGTCCTTACAGAAGAGGAAGGCCCTCGCGGTGTCCGGCTCGATGGCGCACCACCCGTTCATCCAGCAGGGGGTCGCTGAAATGGTCATGGAGCTCGAGACGATCGAACCCTTGATCGATCGGGTTGCCAAGGAGTGGTCGTCGCATGTCGACCATGGTGCCGCCTGGCCCTCGAAGATCGTGACCGCAAAATATCGCGCTGTCGAAGGGGTCTGGAAGGTTGTCGATACCGCCCTCGATCTCTCGGGCGGGTTCGGCATGTTCAAGAAGAGCGAGCTCGAGCGCCTGTTCCGAGACGCGCGCGCCGGGAGGTTTCATCCGGCCAACGCGGCGTTGACTCACGAGTTCGTCGCCAAGACGGCGCTGGGAATCAATCCGGACGACGCGCCGCGGTGGGGCTAGGACGTCGCTCCCGCTTGCTCGGGATTTGCGTCTAAGCCGCACCGGCTAGCGACTCCCCCGAGCCGGCCAACAAAGGCAATCCTTCGGCATTAGGCAACGCCGACCGAAGGTCGGCGTTCAAGGGGCTCGATCGCTCGCCTAATCCCTCGCGGCGCTCTCGCTCCCGGCACCGCGTCGGCTGATGAGAGGCCTGGCTAAACGGCCTGGTTCGGGTGTGGCTTTGCACCGCCCAGATCGGGCAGGCCGAGCTTCCGCAGGAACCACATCATCGGGCACGTTCCCGTGAACATCGACTGGAAAAGATTCGCGCCGACGAAAACGGTGAAGAGAAAGAACCCCGGATGCACGAAATAACCCAGCGTCACCGAAACCAGCACGAACGTCCCCGCGATTCCTCGAATCCAATCGTTCACTGTCTTCAAGCGAGACTCCTTTCTGGTTCGTTCAATGGAATGGCCGGTTTGACCGGGGAGGCCGTTCGCTCCTCGGCCCGCTTCAAGAGGTAGTAGAGAACGGGCACGGCCGCCCGCGACAAGAGAGTCGCCGCGACTTCCCCGGCCATCATCGACACCGCGAGGCCCTGGAAGATCGGGTCGAACAAGAGCACCGAGGTCCCGACGACGACTGCCGCTGCGGTCAGGAGCATCGGGCGGAACCGAACTTCTCCGGCGTCGAGAACCGCCTCCGAGAGCGACATGCCGTCGGCGCGGCGAATCTCGATGAAGTCCACGAGGATGATCGAGTTGCGCACGATGATCCCGGCGCCCGCGATGAAGCCGATCATGGAGGTGGCAGTGAAGAAGACGCCGAAGAGGCCGTGCGCGGGCAGGATCCCGACGAGAGTCAAAGGAATGGGCGCCATGATCACGAGAGGGACGGTGAAGCTGCGAAACCAGCCGACGACGAGCACATAGATCAGCACCAGCACGGCCGCGAAGGCAAGACCGAGATCGCGGAAGACCTCATACGTCACGTGCCACTCCCCGTCCCACTTGATTCCGTAGCGAGTCGTGTCGAACGGTGCGGTCGCGGTCTGCGTCGCAATTCGATAGCCGCCCGGCACACGGATCTCCGCAATCCCCTTCTCCAGAGCCGCGATCGCGTAAACAGGCGCTTCTTTGGCGCCACCGACGTCCGCCGTCACGTAGACGACCGATTTCAGGTTCTTGTGGTAGAGCGAAGTCTCGGCGGGTTCTCGGACGAAGCGCCCAATCTCCGACAGAGGCACGAGCCGTCCCGAACGACCCGACACCGAGAGAGCCGCGAGCGCGGCAACGTCGTTGCGCCGATCGGCTGGCAATGTCACGAGGAGCGGAATTCGTTCGCGGCTGTCCGGCAGTTGCACGTCGCCGGCGGCCGATCCTCCCAGCGCCAGCGAGAGGGCCGCGGCGGCATCGGCCTCGCGGATTCCCGCGAGGCCCGCCTTCTCGCGGTCCAACTGGAAGATCAACTTTTCCCGCGGAGTTTCGACGTACCAGTCCACATCGACGACACCTTCGGTCCGGGAGAAGACTTCCTTGACCTGTCGAGCGACTTCGCGCCGCCCCGCGTCGTCCGGACCGTAGATCTCGGCGACCAGAGTCTGGAGGACCGGGGGTCCGGGCGGTACTTCCGCCACCTTGACCCGAGCGTCGTAGCGCCGGCCGATCGCGGTCACGATTGGCCGCGCGACCCTGGCAATCTGATGTGATGAGCGGCGGCGCTGGCCCTTGGCTTTCAATGTCACCTGGACGTCGCCCTGGTGCGGACCCCCGCGCAGGAAATAGTGCCGGACGAGGCCATTGAAGTTGTACGGCGCCGCTGTTCCGGCGTAGACCTCGGTCGACACGACCTCGGGCAGTGCGGCGAGCGCGTCCGCCATTTCCGAGAGGGCGCGATTCGTCGTTTCGATCGTCGTCCCTTCGGGAAAGTCCACGACGACCTGAAACTCGTTCTTGTTGTCGAAGGGCAGCATCTTGACGCGGACGACGCCCAACGGCACCAGGGCAATCGCCGCCATGAGCAGGACGCCGATCGAGGCAAAGAAGAAGATCCGAGAGCGGCCTCTCCCTTCGGTCACGAGCGGAGTCATGGCCCGGCGATAGAGCCGCGCGAGAGCGCCCCGAGTCTCGGATCCGTGACCTTTGCTTTCGGCCGCCGTGCGGAAGAGGCGGCGCGCCGCCCACGGCGAGACTATGAACGCGACGAGCAAGGAAAAGAGCATTGCAGCCGAGGCGCCGACGGGAATCGGGCGCATGTAGGGTCCCATCAACCCGCCGACGAAACCCATCGGAACGATTGCGGCGATGACGGCGAAAGTCGCGAGCACCGTCGGGTTGCCGACTTCATCCGTCGCCTCGACGGCGACCGAGGCGAGCGGACGGCTGCGGGCGCCCGGCATCCGCAAGCGCCTCACGATGTTTTCCACGACCACGATCGCGTCGTCGACGAGGATGCCGATCGAGAAGATGAGCGCGAAGAGCGTGATTCGGTTCAACGTGTAGCCGACGAGACGGAAGACGAAGAGAGTCAGCGCGAGCGTCACGGGAACAGCGAGCAGTACGACTCCCGCCTCGCGCCGGCCGAGAGCGAGCGCGATGAGAAGCGCCACCGAAAGTGTGGCGATCCCCATGTGTTTCAAGAGCTCGTTGGACTTCTCGGCGGAGGTCTCGCCGTAATCGCGGGTCACGACGGTGCGGATGTCCGCGGCGAAGAGCTTGGGCTCGAGGACCTTGAGTTTCCTTTCGATCGCCTGAACCACCGTGATGGCGTTTGCTCCCCGACGTTTGCTGACGGCGAGCGTCACCGCTGGAAACCGGCCCGAGAGCCCGGGCTCCCCATGCGTCACATAGACCGCGGGCTCCTCGGGTCCATCGACGACCCGCGCGATGTCCGAAAGGCGAACGGGTCTGCCGAAGCTCTCCGAGACCACCACCGAACCGAGTTCGGTTGCGGAACGCACGAAACCGCCCGCCTCGACCGCGACCTCGCGGTCACCGCCCACCAGGGACCCCGCCTGCTCGCGCCGGTTCGCAGCCTGGATCGCCGGGAGCACGGACGCGGTTGCGAGGCCGCGGGCAGACAGCCGCGCGGGATCGAGCTCGACCCGAAACTCGCGCCGGAGCCCGCCGATCAGAGCAGTGTCGGAGACCTCCGGAATGGCTTTGATCTCGTTCTCGACCTCCGCGGCGAGCGCCCGAAGCGTCGCGGGATCCTGGGTCCGGCTCCAGAGGGTCAGTGCCCAGATTGGAACATCGTCGATCGAGCGGGGCTTGACGAGCGGCGGCGGGAGATCTCGAGGCCACGCATCGGCTTGGGCGTCGAGCTTCGCCCGCACCCGCACGGCCGCTCGGTCGGGATCCTCGCCCACCGCAAACCGAATGACGACGAACCCTCCTTCCGGTGAAGATGTCGAATAGACGTACTCGACTCCCGGGATCGACCAGAACGCCTTCTCCAGAGGCGCGATGAGCTGTCGCTCGACCTCGACGGAGCTTCGACCCGGGGCCGCCGCAAAGACGTCGATCATCGGCACCTTGATCTGCGGCTCTTCTTCCCGAGGGGTCGTCCACACGGCCAGCCCCCCCAGGCCCAGAGCGAACAGCACGACGAGCGGCGTCAGCTTGGACTCGACGAACGCGCGCGCGAGGCGTCCGGCGAAGCCCCGGCGATTCTTCGGATCGACCGTCATGAACGCACTCGCGTCCCCTCTTCGAGATCGGCAGGAGGGTCGAGCACCACGCGCTCGCCCCCTTCGAGGCCCGAACGGATCTCGACCTTGCCGTCCGCGGCCGCGGCTCCCGTGCGGACATATCGCAGGGCGACACGCCCGTCTGACGAGACTGCCCAGATGAGATCGAGTCCTCCTCGAGAGACGACGGCGCGCGCGGGCGCGAAGAGCTTCTCGGCCGACGGTCCGGGCAGCCGAAGCCGGGCAAAGGAACCCACGGGAGGCTCCACGTCCGGCGGCAGCTCGACACGAACAATCCGCCGGCGTGTTTGAGGATCGACCGCTCCGACGACCTCGGCCACTCGCCCCGTGACGACTCGTCCCTCGAGTGCGACTTCGGCCGCGGCGCCGGGTGAAAGGCGCGCGGCGTCTTCTTCTCCGGGAGCCGCCTCGACGCGCCGCCCCGTCCGCGAGGCCAGGCGCACCAGCGGCCTCCCCGGCTCCGCCAGATCTCCCACCGAGACCATCCTCTCGACCACCACCGCGTCAAACGGCGCGATCAGCACTGCCTGAGCGCGATCGGTCTCCGCTCTGCGGACGGCTGCCTCGGCTCCAAGCGCCGCCGCCGTTGCCGACGCCTCCTCCTGGCGAGCCCGCTCGAGCTCGATCACCGCGGCGGCTTCCCGCGATTCGAGCTTCTCGAACCGCTCCCGGTTCTTCTTCGCCAACGCGAGGGCGGCGCGCGCCGCATCCCGCGCGGCCTCAGCGGACGCCAGCGCGCTAACCGTCTCGCGTTCTTCCAGACGCACGAGCACGGAGCCGGCGGCGACGGCCTGCCCGGGGACGGCGCGGACCTCAACGACCGGAGCCGTGAGCCGGCTCGAGAGAACCGCTTCTACTCTTCCGACGACGGAGCCGTCGATCTCGATTCGGTCGGCTCGAGTCTGCCGCTCGACCAACGCTGTCTGAACCGTGACTTCTTGGGCCGGGGTGTGGATCGTCTCCTTCCTCGCGCATCCGGCGGCGACGACGACGAACGACAGGGCCGCAACGACGAACTTCATCAGTTCTCCTCACCTTCCGGAGGCAGCCCGAGAGCGAGCCTCAAACGAGCCTCGGAGATGGTCAGCTCCGACCGAGCCGCCGCCGCTCCCAGGCGGGCGGAGAGTTCTGCGGCGCGCGCGTCGAGGAGATCCGACAATCTGGCGGCGCCCTCTTCGTAACGCGCCTGCTGAATCTGCCGGGCTCGTGCGGCTGCCTTCTCGGCTTCTCCAAACGCCGCGACGCGCGAGCTGGCAGCCGTCATCGCCGCCCGAGCTGCCGCGATCTGCCGATCCTGTTCTTGTTTCGCTTCCCGCGCGGCCGCCTCCGCCCCGCGCTCCGACGCCAGCGCCTCGCTGATTCGGGCATCAACCGCGCCGGAGGCGAAGATCGGAACGTGGAATCCACCGAAAAAGGAGGCGGAGTCGCCCCAGCGGCTGCCCGGACGAGGCGCGTTCAGGTCGTAGCGGGCAGAGAGGACGAGAGCGGGAAAGCGGGACGACCGAGCCGCCTTGACGCTGTCCTGCGCCGCGTGGAACGCGAGCTCGGCCGCGGCGACGTCATCGCGCACAGCGGAGTTGGCTTGCGGCATCGGGCGAGGTTCCGGCAGACCCACGATCGGCCGTTCGGCCGCCTGCCGTCCGATCAATGCAGCGAGCGCTGCCCGCGCGGTCGCCTTCGCAGACTGCTCGGCCGCAACCTGAGCTTCGACGTCGGCGAGGGCCGCCTCCGCCCGGGCGGGATCGGCGGCGGTCGTGAGTCCCGACTCCTGCAGGGAGCGGGCGAGAGAAACGTCCTTTTCGGCGTCGGCTCGCCGCGCGGACAAGAGCGTGTTGGCCTCTTCGGCTCTCCATGCGGCGGCGAAAGCAGAGAGCGCCTGAAACACCAGGGTGTCTCGAGTCCGGCTGGCGGTCCTTGCGGCCGCTTCCGTCGCCTTGCCCGCCGCGCGCGCTTCGCCCCGGGCGGAACCGAAGAGATCCAGCGACCATCCTGCCGCGATCGCAGCGGCCCAGTTCTGCGTGATCGGAGGATGGTTCGGGTCCGACGCCGCGAACTCGACGAGGGAGAACCGTTCTTGCTTGAGCGTGTATGAGAAGACGCCCACCGGGTCGTTCGTTGCCAGAAGACCCGCGTCCATGGCTAGCGAAGGCCCGAGCAGCGACCGAGCGGCCCTGTGCCGGGCCTCCGCGGCCTCGACGTCGGCGCGGGCTCGCGCGATCCCGGGTGCTTCCCCGGCGGCAAGGCCGGCGGTTTCCGAGATCGTGAGAGGAGCCTCCTCACCCAGGCAAATAGAGGCAATCAGCGCCAGAAGCGCGGCCGCTGAGGCGCGCATCGGGTGAGCCTTCCGGTTCATGGCTACTTGACCATATAACTATTTAGTTATATAGTCAAGAGGTGGATGTAAATCAGCTCTTCGGCTACGCTCTGGCAGTGGCCCCCTCCGGTCTCACGGATCGCTCCCGAGAACGCATCGCTTTGAGGTTCCGAGCCCTGGGCGAACCGACGCGGCTCAAGATCCTGGAACGTCTTTTCCGCTCGCCGGCATCGGTCTCCGAGATCCTCGAGGCCACCGGCGGAACGCAGGCGAACGTGAGTAAGCATCTCGCGATCCTGCGCTCGGGCGGCCTCGTGCGCCGCCGCAAGGAAGGAAACCGGACGGTCTACTGGATTGCCGATCCTTCGCTCGAGCACCTTTGCGCCGTCGTCTGCGACGCCGTCGGACGGGAAGCGCAGGAAGAGGCGCAGGCGCTCACGCCGGCCGCGACGAGAAGAAGGGTTCGAGGCGGAGCGGGCGTTCGCGCGGGTTGAGCCATCGGTTCCGCTCGCGACGGAGAGATAATCTCCGCAAGCGATGTCCTCCCTCCCACAAACGGATCGGCCGTTCGCCTTCACTTCGCCGGCTCCGCGCGTCCGCCTGGTGCACGCATTCGAGCGCCCGTTCGAGAACGTCGTCGCGACCGCGCGGACCTGTTACTCCTCCAAGGGAATCGTCACGGAGGACCAGGCCTCGGCGCGGCCCGACCGGCGAGACGCTCTGGCCCGATCGATCTACGGCGCAGGCCATCACACGACGTTTCAGCACGCCCATTTTCAGTTCGCCATCGAAAATGTCTCGCGGCAGTTCCTGTGGACCTTTCTTCACAGCCACCCCTTCTACAACTCCGAACAGGTTTCGCAGCGATACGTCGAAGTCAAACCGGGCAACTTCGCGATCCCTCCCATGGCGCCCGCCGACCGCCAGTTGTATGAAGAGACGGCGCGGCGCCAGCAGGAGGCATACGAGAGACTGACCTCTCTGCTCACTCCGCTGGTCGCGAGCCGTTACTTCGGCCTCTTCCCGGGACGCCAGAGGGGGGATGGGCCCAAGAAGTTCGCCGGCGCAGTTCAGAAGCGCGCTCAGGAGCTGGCTCGCTACGTGCTTCCGATCGCGACCTTCGCGTATCTCTACCACACCGTCTCCGGCGTCACGCTCTTTCGATACTGGCGGCTCTGTGAGTCCTTCGACGCGCCGACCGAGCAGCGGGAGGTCATCGGACGGATGGTCGACGAGGTGCTCCGCCACGATCCTCTCTATCGCGCTGTCCTTCAGGACCCGATGCCTCTCGAGGAGACGCCGGAGTTCGCGCTGTTCCAGGTCCAGGGACACGCCCGGCCGAAAGACCGCGCGTTCCGGGAAGAGTTCGACCGCGAGCTTGGCCCGCGCGTCTCGAGGCTCGTGGACTGGAAGTCAGGAAACGAGGAGCTGCTCGCCTCCTCCGTGCGGGAAATCCTGGGACTTCCCCGAGCGGCCCTTTCCGACGATGAAGCGATCCGCCTGGCGCTGGATCCCGCGAAGAATCGGCTGCTCGGCGAAACGCTCACGCTCACGACGCACGGGAAGCTCTCGCGGGCGCTGTTCCATCCTTCCTATACGTTTCGCAAGAAGCTCTCTCACACAGCCGACAGCCAGGACCAGCGGCATCGGATGACGCCCGCCTCGCGGCCCGCATTGCCCGCATACCTCTCGGAGGAGCCTGACTACATCACCCCGATGCTGGTCAACGATGTCCCCGAAGCGGCGCGGCTGTACCGCGAGACGATGGAGAAAACCTGGGAGGCAATCAACGCGCTGCGCTCGCGCGGCGTTGCGGATGAGTATGCGGCCTACCTGCTGCCCAATGCAGTCGCCGTGCGGTTCACCGAGTCGGCCGACCTGTTGAATCTCCACCACAAGTTCGCCATGCGTCTCTGTTACAACGCGCAGGAAGAGATCTGGAACGCCTCCCGCGACGAGGCGCTCCAGATCGCCGAAGTGAACCCGCGGATCGGCCCCTGGCTTCTCCCGCCGTGCACGCTGCGGCACCACGCCCGGGTTCGCCCTGTCTGCCCGGAAGGCGATCGGTTCTGCGGCGTCCTCGTCTGGAAGAAAGAGACGAAGGACTTCGCCCGGGTGCTTTGAATCGGCCCTCCCGACTCCGAAGCATTTCGAGGCAAGTCGAATTGCTCTCGGGCCCGGTCCAGAAAGTTTAATTGGCCCGCGCAGCGGGCCGGTTCAGACGTTTAGTCCTTCCTCTTCACCGATAGGGTCAGTGTGAATCGGGCGACCGGCTCGTCTCCGAAGAGGGAGGGCACCGTCGCGATTACGTGAAGAGGCAAATTCTCTCGCTCCCCGGATGCGCCCGCTTTCTCGATCAGCGCCCGAATCTCGCCGCCCTGTGTGCACGCGAAATGAACGTCACCCTCCGCGCGCTTCAGAAACTCCGCCCGCACGTCCTTGAAGAGGAAGTGAATTGGCCTCGGGGCCCGACGCACCGCCTCGAGACCCAGCAGCGCCGCCGCGGCGTCGGCGCCCGTGCAGAGCGCCCCGAAGTACATCGACTTCAAGTGATTTCGCGTTCGCCAGGTCAGCGGCACTCTCAAGACGCATCGTTGCTCGCTCAGTTCGACGACTCTGGGCCTCACGTAGGAGATCAGTCGGATCTTCCAGAATGCCCAGGCCCGAAGGCGGAGGGTTTCGCGAAAGTAGGACAAGTTGCGCCTCGCCGCTACGTTCGGTCATGCGGCCCAAGGCTGCCCCAAGGCTGGTCCGCGGAAAAGAGAACGGAGAACTTCGCACGCATTTCGATTCGGAGATCGAGAATTTTGGAGACGAGTCTCCGTTTGGGCACGCTGTGGGCATTATCCGCCAGGCGGCTCGTACGGTCGATTGAATCCGGACGCGGCCGCGATCGAGCGTGGAAAATCGATTGCCTCCGCGGACCGTCGGCTGAGACGAGCGCGATACCAGCCGGGATATGCTGATTACCATGAGAAAGCGGATTGCGGTGACCCTTCTCACGATTGCTGCGCTCGTCACCGGCCCCGGCTGCCATTCAACCAAGCGGATCGTTGCGAGGCTCGTGACTCCGACTCCCGTGCCCGTTGCGCAGGCGGTCGCACCGCCGCCGCCGACTCCCACGCCGATGCGCGTGGTCACCGCCGCTCCACCCGCTCCGGCCGTCGTCTCGCAGGAAAAGACGACACCCGTGCAGCCGCGCGCGACGCGCACGTCCGGTCCGGCACCGGCAGCGATTGCGGCGGCCGCACCTCCTTCGCCGACACCGACCCTCCCGCGGCCGTCTCCGACGCCGGTAACACCGCCGCGACCATCGGCGACACGCCCGGTGCCTCCGCCACCAACGGCGACGGCTCCTCCACCGCCGTCACCGCAGGCGGCGGCCGCCGCGGCGGCCGTTGCGCCGACTTCTCCCCCGCCCGCTGTCCCCACGATCGCCGCCGTTGCACCCACTTCTCCGCCCACTCGTGTTCCGCCGACCGCGCGTCCGCAGCCTTCACCCACGTTCACCGCTGCCCCGCGCAAGGCCGCCGCCGCCTCACCCGCGCGGACTCCGACCCGGACCGCGTCGCCGGTCCCTACGTCGACGGCGACCCCGACTGCGACCGAATCGCCCTCGCCGGTGCCGCCCACTGCGACGCAGCAGCGGCCTTCGCCGCCGCCGACAGAAACACAGGCGCGGCCTTCCCCGCCGCCGACGTTTACTCCTTTCACGCCGCGGCCCTCGCGCACGGCGACGACATCGAAGCCCACTCCCACGCACAAGCCGGGGGTCTACTACGAGGACCAGGAATACTCGCCGGCCGTGACCTTCACGCCCACTCCGGAGAAGAAGAAGAAATAGCGGAGATCGATCGGCTCGAATCGCTTCGGGCAGGCTGGCGGGATCGATTTCGCGCCGGGGCGGCCGCCGCGTTCCGCGACTGGTTTCGGCTTCAGGAAGAGATTGGAGATAACGAAGACGACGTCGCCAGAGCGCTCGCGAATGATCTCTGGGACCTGATTCCAGAGCTTCGCTTCGATACCGATGCCGATCGGGGCCGCTTCCTCCACAACGTCGCGGTCTTCTTCGGAAGTCCCGGGGCGGCCGCCGATCTCGCGCGCGCCCGGCGCTGCTTCATGCAGGCGCTCGAATCGTTCTCCGCGCCGGACGAGGGCGGCTGGCACGCCCGGATCCTGCACAACTTCGCGAGTGCGATCTCGAACCTCGGAAATTCTCGTGATGAGCTGCGTGAGTCGGTCGCGATGTTCGAGCAGGCGCTCGCCTGGCGAACCGCCGAGCGCGCGATTGCACGAGGCGTCTCACTCCACAATATGGGTATTGTATTGCGCCGGCTCGTGGAGCTCGACCCTGACAACTCGCCGACGCATCTCGCAGCGAGCGCCGCTGCGTTCCGCGAGGCGGCCGCCATTCGAGAAGCCCATGGCCTCGTGGAAGGCCACGCGCTCTCGCTCTTTCACCTGGGTCTGACGCTCGAGGCCGCCGGGCAATCGAAAGAGGCCGGCGCCGCTTTCGCGTCCGCGGCCGACGAGTTCGAGCAGCTCGGAAAAACCGACTCCGCCGCCATCGCCCGGGCTCGCGTCCCCTCACTTCCCTGAGATCCAGGGACAAGCAATCGCCCGACTAAAGCTTTCACTGTTGCATCGCGATCGAGGCCGCCATCAGCGGCGGATCGATCGGTCTTGTCGGCGGTCAGCGGCGCTTTTTTCGGCGCGCGACCTGGTCGAGCGTGCACTGCTCGGGCGCCTTGTCGGGGCGCCATCGCATGAAGCGTGTGCCGTGCCGGAAGCGGTCCTGCGAGAAGTGGTCGTATTGAATCTCCACGACGAGTGTCGGCTTCAACGGCTGCCACTCTCCCGTTCGCTCGGTCGACCAGCGCGACGGTCCTCCGGGTGCGCGGCCGGTAAAGCCGGGAGGCTCGACGAGCTTCTCGAGCTTCGGCGTCAACGCCTCGCGCTCCGCGGTCTTGATGCTCGAACAGAAGCCGACGTGGTCGAGCTTTCCCTCGTCGTCGTAGAGTCCGAGAAGAAGCGACCCGACGATCTTCGTCTTCGCTCCATAGCGAAAGCCGCCCACGACGCAATCGGCCGTCCGCCAGAGCTTGACCTTCTGCATCGCGCGCTCGCCGGAGACATAGGGACTATCCAGCCGCTTCGCGACGACGCCATCGAGATCGCCGCCCGCGCCCTCGAGCCAGGCGCGCGCCTGAGAGACGTCGGTCGTCGCCGGTGACAGCTCGAGGCTTCGTACTCCTCCAAAGTTCGCCTTCGCGAATGCCTCGAGGCGCGCTCGCCGGGTGGACAGCGGGGCGCTGACGAGTGATTCCCCTTCGGCGTCCACCAGAAGGTCGAACGCGATGAAAATCGCCGGAGTCTCGGAAGCCAGCTTCCTCACGCGGCTCTCGGCCGGATGGATCCGCTGCAGCAGATCGTCGAAGGAAAGCTTTCCGTCGATCGGCACGGCGATCTCGCCGTCCAGAACGAACTGAGGAGGGGAGAGCCTCCCAAAGACCTCGACCAGCTCGGGGAAGTACCTCGCGAGCGGCTGCCCCGCCTTCGACTGGAGAGAGACCGAGTTCCCGTCGCGAAAGGCGAGGCAGCGAAACCCGTCCCACTTTGGCTCGTATTGCCAGCTCCTTCCGTCCGGCATTTCCTCGACCGATTCGGCTTCCATCGGAGGAAACGGCGGCGCGATCGGAAGACTCAAAAGAAGGCCTCGAGCGCGAATCGTCCGGTTCGCGCGAGAAGGGGCTCCCAGAGATCTCCCAATCGCCGGACGCGCGCGGGAACGTTGTCGATCCGAAAGTCGTCGATCGAGATTCCCTTTTCGATCTCCTTCCAGGTCACCGGCGTCGAGACGGTCGCCCGCGGAGTCGGGCGGGTCGAATAGATCGAGGCGAGCGTGCGACCCCACGCGTTCTGGTTGTAGTCGACGAGAACCCGGCCCTTCGGGCGGAGCGCGACTTTGTACACGGCGGTCACGAGCTTGGGCGAGCGCGCCTCCATCGCGCGCGCGAACTCCTTGGCAAAGGTCCAGACCTGTTTCTGCGTCGGCCCGCGAACGATCGGCACGTAGACGTGAATGCCCTTCGAGCCGGTCGTCTTGGCGAAGTTGGGCATCGCGAGGGCGTCGAGCGCCTCGCGGACGAGAAGAGCGACCTCGCGCACCTGCGCGAACTCCACACCCGGTCCCGGGTCGAGATCGAAGTGCAGGTAGTCGGGGCGATCGACGTCGTCGCAGCGCGCGTACCACTGGTTCAGATCGATGCAGCCGAGATTGATGACCCAGAGCAGCGACGCCAGATCCTGCACCATCGGGAAGTCGATGACGTTGCCCGAGCCGTGGGTGATCGAGCAGATCTCGATCCAGTCCGGGCGAGGACTCGGAGCGCGCTTCATGAAGAAGAAATCGCCGGAGGCGCCGTTCGGATAGCGCTTCATGACCATCGCCCGATCGGCCACGTGCGGAAGCAGGAATTCCGAGACGTCCGCGTAGTATTGGAGCAGATCCCGCTTGGTGAGACCCGCGTCGGTCCAGAACACCTTCTTCAGGTTCGTGAGCTTGACCGTCCGACCCGCGAGCGTCAGCGCCATCTCGCTTTCCTCGCGCGGCAGCGTCGGAGACGAGGGACTGGACCGCGGCCGCTCGGAAGCGCGGCTTCGTTTCGAAGGGTGGTAGTCGCTCGTGGGTTTCTTCGAGCTCACGCGCGTCGCGGGATCTTCGGCAACTTCGGAGGCCGCTCTCCGTGACGGACTGCGCCCGCCACCGGCACGTACTCGAGCTCTCGGCCCTCGCGGGCGCACCGCAGCAGGAGGCCGCCGCGGCTCATATCTCCGCGGCCCACGAAGTCCCTGGGAAACCGCAGGCGTTCGCCGAAGGCCTCGCCCAGGATGTCGACGTACTTGCCGGTCGCGATCGAACCCAGCAGGACGATGTCGCTCGCCGCAAGATCCCGCGCGAGGGAGAGGGCATCGCGCAGAAGCGGGCGCCGGTAGCGAGGCGGCATGTCCCCGATGTCGGTTTGGGAGAACCGGCGAATCCGATCGATCGTCACGGCGTCGTCCGCCGGGCGAAGACCCTCCCCGGCGGTGATGACGAAGACACCGGGATAGCCGGCCGGCGGCCGCGCAAAGGCCTGTGCATACGCGTGTTTGCCGCGGAAATAGAGCCCCGAAAGAAAAGAGAAGACCTCGCCCAGCGGCGCCCCT
>DATDNV010000115.1:0-9851 GCA_036518075.1 Thermoanaerobaculia bacterium | reverse complement strand
GACGGGTTGGGATTCGTCGGCGGTTCGCGGCGGGTCGCGATCTACTACATGGGAGCCGCCCACAGCCGCGGAGACCTCGTCGTGTTCCTGCCCGACGACAAGGTTCTTTTCACGGGGGACGTGGTCTCGACCAAGAAGATTCCGTACATGCAATCGCCCGACGTCGATCCGCGAGGATGGGAAAGAATGCTGGGGCTGCTCCTGCAGATCGATGCGGACCGGATTGCTCCCGGTCATGGACCGTCCGGCAACAAGGAATCGATCGCCACGACCCTTGCCTACGTTCACAAGGTGAATCAGCTCGCTCAACAGATGGTGGCGGACGACGTTCCGGATGCGCTCGTCGAGGCGAAGATCAAGTTCAAAGAAGAAAACGTCAACGAGCCGCTGGTCCAAAACGTCAAAGCCGCGATTCGCGCGGAGAAGGCAAGACTCGCCGCGGCACCGCCAGCGGCCGGATCGCCCGCCTCCGGGGCCCCGACGGGTCCGGCGCGGACGCCGACGCCCGCTCCCAAAAAGAAATAGGGTCAGATCGAGGCAGAGTCGCGTGACGGCGGATCGCGATATCGATCGGGAGACGAACCCCGCGGACCGCATCGCCCGTCTTCGGATTCGACTGCCTCCGGTCAACGTCTTCCGGCTGGCGGATCTCGAGCGGCTGGCCAGGCGCGTCGAAGACTGCCGCGGAGCCGAAGTTCTCATCCTCTCCGGCCTCCCGGCCGCGTTTTCCGCCGGAGTCGACGTGGCCGATCACGTGCCCGAAGCAGACTCGATCGAACGCATGCTCCGGGCGATGAGGCTTGTGCTCGAAGCCCTCGTCGAGACTCCCGCGCTCACGGTCGCCGCCGTGTCGGGGGCGTGTCTCGGGGGAGGCGCGGAGATCGTGTCCGCCTGCGACCTGGTCGTCGCGGCCGACGACGCGCGGATCGGTTTTCCTGAAATTCGCCTCGCCTGTTTCCCGCCGGGAGCCGTCGCGCTCCTGCCCCTCCGCATCGGGAGCGCGCGGGCGTGGGATTGGATCCTGACCGGCCGGGTCGTGTCTGGCCGGGAAGCGGCGCTGGCCGGGTTCGCGACGAGAAGCGTCGAGCCCGGTTCGGTCGATGCCGCCGCCGAGCGGCTGGCGAACGAACTCGCGGCCAAGAGCTCCGCCGCGACGGGTGCCGTTCGTTCTCTCATCCGCGAGGAGCGGCGCGAGGCCCTGGCGCGGGTCCTGCCGCGTGCGGAAGCCGCGTATCTCCGTTTGGCAGGAAGTCCGGATCTGGCGAAGGCGGTCGCGCAGTTCTTGAAGAAGAATTGATTGATCGGGATTGAGAGATTCCTCGATTCGAGGATTTGATGATTCAATCTTCCGACTCCGCATGATCGTCTATCTCAACGGCCAGTTTCTTCCCGTCGAGCAGGCACGAATCTCGCCGGAAGACCGCGGTTTTCTCTTCGCGGACGCGATCTACGAGGTTGCCCGTTTCTATCGCGGCCGGCCCTTCCACCTGGAGGAGCACCTTTTGCGGATGCGCGAAGGCCTCGCGGCGCTTCGGATTCCGGTCGACGCGGGTTTCTACCCCGACGTCGCTTCCCGCCTGCTCGCTTCGAACGACCTCTCCGGGCGCGACGCGATCGTCTACGCGCAGGTTTCGCGCGGCGCCGCGCCGCGATCGCACGGATTTCCGCCGGCCGGGACGGAGCCAACCGTCTTTGCGTTCGCGCGCGAGAGCGATTCACCTCCGGCGGCGGCGGGAGGGCGCGCCGTTCTCCTCCCGGACGAGCGCTGGGGGCGCTGCGACATCAAAACGGTCATGCTTCTGCCCAACGTTCTCGCGTTTCAGAAAGCGAAGGAGGCGGGCGCGGTCGAAGCGATTCTGGTTCGCGACGGAATTGCTTGGGAAGGCACGAAAGCGAACCTCTTCCTCGTGAGCCGCGGGCAGGTCCGCACCGCGCCCAACGGCCCCCGCATCCTTCCGGGAGTGACGCGAGGCGCCGCGATCGCAGCGGCCCGCCGTCTCGGGCTCGTCGCCGAGGAGAAGGCCTTTACTGTTGAAGAGATGCTGAGCGCCGATGAAGTCTTTCTCGCTTCGACGACTCTGTGGACCTATCCGATCGTCCAGGTCGACGACAAGAAGATCGGCAGCGGCCAGCCGGGGCCCGTGGCCGCGAACATCCGCCAGGCCTTGTGGGAGGAATTCACCAGGGGATAGCCATCAGCTATCAGCAATCAGCTGTCAGCTGTCAGCATGTGCCGAGTCTCAGCCGGCTGATCGCTGAAAGCGGACAGCTGAAAGCTACTCTTTCGGGTATTTCGCCTCGACCACCGACGAGATCCCACCGCGAGACGAAAACTTCCCTGTGACGACCATTCGTTTCGGACGGCACGCGGCCACGCAGTCGCTGAGGATTCGGTTGACCGCGTTCTCGTAGAAAATCCCGACGTTGCGGTACGCCACGATGTACAGCTTGAGCGATTTCAACTCGAGGCAGAGCTTGTCCGGCACGTAGCGGATGGTGAGGTGCCCGAAGTCGGGCAGGTTGGTCTTGGGGCAGATCGCGTTGTACTCGGGAATCTCGACCGAGATTTCGTAGTCCGAGTACTGGTTCGGCCAGGTCTCGATCGCCGGAAGCGTCGCGTCGATGCCCGACCGCGCGTGCTCGTCGGTGTAGTCGCTCATGGTCACATCGTAAGCGTTCAGAGGCTCTGGTACCATGCCGCCTCCGCGTGGAGACACTCAAACAACTGATCCATCAGCTGACCGACGTCGAGACGCTGGTCACCGTCGGCGGCCTGACCGCGATCACGGCGATCGTCTTTTCGGAAACCGGGCTGATGGTCGGCTTTTTCCTTCCCGGCGATTCGCTGCTCGTGACGGCCGGCGTCTTCGCGGCCACGGGCCGTCTCCACATCTGGACGCTCAACGTTCTCGCGATCGCCGCCGCGATCGCCGGAGACACGCTCGGTTACTGGGTCGGCCGCAAGGCGGGACCGGCGCTCTTCGCGCGTCCCAAATCGCGTTTCTTCAACCCCGCGCACCTCAAGCGCGCGCACGATTTCTACGAGAAGCACGGCGGCAAAACGATCATCCTCGCGCGTTTCATGCCGATCGTCCGTACGTTCGCGCCCGTCGTCGCCGGGATGGGTCGGATGGACTACCGGCGATTCGTTTCGTTCAACGTCATAGGCGGGTTTCTGTGGGTGATCTCGATGACTCTGATCGGCTACTACCTGGGCCAGTTCGTCTGGGTGCGCAAGAACATCGAGATCGTGATTCTGATCGTCGTCTTCCTCTCGATCCTGCCGGGGATCATCGCCTATGCGCGCGAGAGATGGCGAAATCGGGACAAATCCGCGGTTTTGAGCTCCTAAACCGTTTGCGCGCAGGGCTTCACGCGGCGAAACTTTTCGGCCCGTTCCGCGTAATTGGAGGAGACGGAGCCGATCATGAAACGAAGGAAGCTCGAAACCCTGCTCTTGACTCTCGAATCCACTCCGAGCCTGCTCGCCCGCGCCGCAGCGGGTCTGACGCGCGAGGAGGTCCGGTGGAAGCCGCAGGACGGCGGATTCTCGCTGCTCGAGAACGTCTGGCACCTCGCCGATCTCGAGCGGGAAGCGTACGGCGTTCGCATCCGCCGGATTCTTTCCGAGGAAGAGCCGACGCTTTCGAACTTCGAGGGAGACCGCATCGCCCGCGAGCGCGTCTACAACGAGCGCGACCTGGCCGAGGGGATCGTGTCCTTCGCGCAGAGCCGCGCCCGCAACGTCGAGATTCTCCGCGGACTGTCCCGCTCCGATTGGAAGCGTCGCGCGACGCAGGAGTCGGTCGGGCGGATCACGCTCGACGATCTTCCGCGGATGATGGCCGAGCACGACATCTCGCACACCGCGGAGATTCGGAACCTGCTCGCGCATCTGAAGGACGGTCTGCCCATCGAGAAATCTCCGACGTCCGCGGTCGCCTGAAGAGCTGACAGCTCACAGCTCTCAGCTCACAGCCACGCGAGTGCCGAGTGCCTGATCTTTGATCAGGGGCTTCGACTGAGGATCAGGCACCGGGGACTGCGGGGAGCAGTGGTTCAATCACCTCGGGCTGATCGCTGACAGCTGAAAGCTGATAGCTTGTTTCCATGGGCATCGAAGCGATCCGCGCATTTTTTTCTGGCTCGCCAGGCGGGCCGAACACCTCCCGCATCGACCCCGTTACCGTTGCCGCTTGCGCTCTGCTTCTGGAGATCGCTCACGCCGATGACGTCTTTCGCCCGGAGGAACGGGACCGGATCGCGCGCCACATTCACGAGATGGGCGTCGCCGATTCCGAGATCCGGGAAGTGTTTCGCCTCGCGGAGGAAGAACGGCGGGAGAGCGTCGACCTCTATCAGTTCACGCGCCTTCTCTCCGAGCACCTGTCGCGCGAGGAGCGGCTCAGGCTCGTCGAAGCGATCTGGGGCGTCGTCTACGCGGACGGGTCGCTTTCGGAGGTCGAGAGTCACCTGGCGCGCCGGATCGCGGAGCTCCTCGGCTTCCAGCACCCGGAAGTGCAAGCCGTGAAGGAGCGCGTTTCGGGCGGCCAGGAATAACCTCCGCTGGGCTTCGGCAGCACGCTGCCCACATTCGTCCCTGGTTTCGAGGCCCTCGGCACGCCGCTCGCCGCTGACGACTACGCGTTTTCCCGATCTCCGACTACAATCTCGGCGCCTTCGGGGAGGAGGGAATGTTCCGGCGGGTGTTCCTTCGGAACGGTCGCGGGCGCGTGATCTCGCGCGCGAGCGGCTCGGTGACCGTGCTTGCGGGGTTGTTGATCGCCGCCGCGCCTTTGAGCGCGGAAGGGCCTGACGCCGGACGTCCGGCCAAGGGTGGGCCGTACGGTCGAGTCATCATGGCGATCGCCATCGATCCTTCAGCCCCTTCCCGTCTCTACGCCGGAACGGCGGCGGGCGTGTTCCAGAGCGGCGACGGAGGAGAGACCTGGGCTCCGCTTCATCCGGGTCTGAGCGGAATCTTCGTCGGCGCGCTCGCGATCGATCCCGCGGCGCCGTCGACTCTCTACGTCGGAACCGGTTCAGGCATCTACAAGAAGACTCCCTCGGGAGCGAGCCGATCCGCGCTCTCGAGCGAGGGAAACACGCCTCTGGTCGGCGCGCTCGTGGTCGATCCCAAGTCCGCGCGGACCGTCTATGCGGGCACGGGCGCCGGCGTCTTCAAGAGCACGGACGCGGGCGTGACCTGGTCGGACTCGAGCGAAGGATTGAGCAACCAGTTCGTGACCGCGCTCGCGATCGACCCGCTCACTCCCGATACTCTGTACGCGGGAACCAACGGAGGCGGCGTCTTCAAGACGTCGAACGGCGGCGGCCGCTGGACCGGAGTGAGCGGCGGCCTCGGAAGCGCCATCGTGCTGGCGCTCGCGATCGATCGCTCCGCGAATCTCTACGCGCAGACGCTCGAGGGCGTCTTCAAGACGTCTGACGGCGGAAAGAACTGGACGGCGATCAACAAGGGGCTTTTGAGCAAGTTCGTGCTGGCGTTCGCGATCGATCCGTCCGCGCCCTCGACGCTCTACGCCGGAACGGCGAGCGGCGTCTTCAAGTCGACCGACGGGGGAGCGACCTGGAGCCTCTCGTCGAGCGGCCTGGGCCACCTCTTCATCACCTATCTCGCGGTCGATCCTTTGTCTCCCTCGACGCTCTATGCCGGAACCGACGGCGGAGTCTTCAAGAGCACGAGCGCCGGGGCGACCTGGAGCGAGCTGAAGCTCCCGGTGTCGGAGCGTCCGCCGCTCATCGCCAGCAAAGGAAAGAAGGCGTCACCGAAGGGCTCGAACGAAAAGAGCGCGCCCGCCGTCTCCGAAGAAGCCCGTTCCACCGCGCCGAAGGAGTCCCAGGCCAGCGCGTCTCCGGCGGCGGACACGTCAGCGCCGGGCGCCGGCGCCGATTCGGGCGAGGCCGGAGTGGTCGCGGCGCTGGTGCTTCCTTCCGGCTCCGGCACGCTGTTCGCCGGGACCGCGAGGGGGGTGTTCAAGGCGGCGCAAGGATCCTGGGCATCTTCCGAAGGGCCTTTGTCCGACCTCTACGTCTCCGCTCTGGCCTCGGACCCGAATCAGCCGTCGATGCTCTACGCGGCGACCGACGGAGCCGGAGTCTTCAAGTCGACCGACGGCGGCGGCACCTGGACCGCCGTCAACGACGGTCTCACCAACGTTTTCGTGACGGCGCTCACCCTCGCTCCCGGGACACCGAAACCAACCCTCTACGCGGCGACCGATGCCGGCGTCTTCCGAAGCGCAACAGAGGGATCCTCGTGGGAGGCGGTCAACACGGGCCTGACCGATCTGACCGTATCGGCTCTCGCCGTCGAGCCGGGCTCGGCGACCGTCGTGTACGCCGGAAGCAAGAGCGGCAAGATTTTCAAGACGACCGACGGAGGCGCGAACTGGTCGGATTCGGGAACGGGCCTGGCGCGCGGAGGGGTGCGCGCCCTGGCCATTCCGAAGTCGGCGCCGTCGACGATCTATGCCGGCACTGAGAATGGGGTCTTCAAGAGCACCAATTCCGGAAGCTCCTGGAGCCCCGCGAACACGGGTCTCGCGAACATTTCCATCATGACGTTAGTTGCGGATCCCGAAAACGCGTCGACTCTCTACGCTTGCACGGCCGCCGGCCTGTCGATCAGCCACAACAGCGGAAGCTCCTGGACGGCGATGAGTCCCGACGTTTCCTCGGGAGCGCTCGTGGCGGGCCGCGACGCGTCCGGTCCGGTGCTTTACGCGGGCGGCAACGGAACGGTGCTCAAGAGCATCGACGGCGGAAAGAGCTGGAAGGGCGAGAAGCTGCCGGTGGCGAAGACGGAAGCGAAGCAGTAAGGGTCTCGAGCGTAAAGTCGAAGTTTCCAGCGGGGTCTACACTTATATCAGATCTGATATTAGCCTGGTGCAATTGGCTTTCTAGCTGTAATTTCTCGAAACGTCACTCAGTAGAGCGTCCCGGGCGACGGTCCCGCCTCCCTCGTCGCCACGCTCGGGCCATGCCGCTTGGATTGCGGACCGGGCCCTCGCTTGTCGTTCGGTCGCAGCCTTGCCGGGGACAGGGCTTCTCTGGGTCATGCTCCCTCACTCACGGCTCCTCCGGGAGGCGGTCCCGTCGCCGGTGCAGAGGGTGGAGACCTAACCGAGGGGGCCGCAGGGGTGACGCCGGACAGAGATCTCGCGCGCGTGCGGAGGTACTCCCCCTCAGAGAGCGCCTCTCATCTGGCCGCAGTGCGCGCGCGAGATGTCCGGCGGCAGGACCCCGAAGGCCCGGATCAATCTCTGGGAATAGTCTCTTGAGAAATGACAGCTAGCTCTTCGCCGACCGGACCTCGAAGTCGGTCGAGGCCTCTGAGGACTTTCGTGAGACACGGTCAGAGACGCGCACCTTCAACACATAGCGCCCCACCGGCAGACCGTCGGGCTTGAAGCTCAAGACGAGAGCCCGGCCTCCGGCGCGCTCGCGGTCGGAGCGGCGAACGACCTGCACGTCCACCGGGCGCGGCTTGCCGTCGCGATCCTCCACCTGCGGATAGATCTGAAGCGGTTCCGTCCGGCCACGGTTGGCGAAGTTGTACGTGAGAACGAGAACCTGCGCAGCGGTTCCCGACTCGACCGTCGGCAGCGCCGCCGGAATGAACGACTCTCCCTGGATCGCGAAGGGATAGTCGGCGGCGCGCGCGGGCGCGTCGGGGCGCGGAATGGCTTTGATCATCATCCAGCGTCCCGCGGTGGCGCGGAAAAACGGAGGCAGCACGAGCGCTTCCGATCCGGGAACTTCCTCGACCCGGATCGTCTTCGCCGTGACGGCCGACTTGCCGGTCGACCCATTCTGAACGAGAGTCCTCACCGTGAATTCCCCCGGCGGCAGAAAGAGCGTTCCGTAGAACTTGATTCCTCCGCTCTCGAGGCTCGACCGAACGCGCGCCAGGTCCAGAGTCATCTCCTGGGTGAGGTAATCACTCAAGGTTCCGTCCGCGTTGATGGCGTAGGTGAAGACCTGGACGCGCCCATGAGGACCTCGGTCGCCTTCGAGAAGGGGCCCTCCGGGAATCTCGACGATGTACGGGACCTGGGAGAGCTTGCTGCCCGACGCGAACGGCGCGGCCACGACCGCGGCCGAGAATGATTTCTCGCGCGGCCCTCCGGTGATCAGGTCGCCGGCTTCGAGCACGCGCTCCATCGCGGAGAGGGTGGGGAAGGGTTTGGGCTCCGAGTATCCGGAGCGCGCCTGGATGCGCACGCCCGGCTTTTTGACTCGGATCTGCAGATCGTGAAAAGCGCCGGGCGATTTGAGCGCCTCCGGCTTGTAGACGATCAGGTAGACGAGGCTGGTGCGATCGACCAAGCCCTCGAGCTCGCGGCCCAGCCGGTTCGCGTTGCGGACGAAATCGCCGCCGGTCTCCGAGGCCATCGCGAAGAGAGACTCGGTGCCGGAACCGGGCTTGGCGGGCCAAGAGGCGTCCGGCTCGCTGCGCAGGCCGCTGATGTCGATCGTGTCCAGCGCCGTGTCGGAGCGGCGAAACTCCGACAACGTCTGGGCGAGGACGGCGCGCATCGCCGTGCTGCCGTAGCGCGCGTCGCTGTCGACTCGCCAGATCTCGCCCGAAGCGGCCGCGGCCGCGTCCGCCTGGTAGGGGAACTCCTGCTGAGCTCCGCCCTCGAACGCGGGGCGGTCCGAGGCATTGCCGACGAGCAGGCGCGTCTCGAATCCCTCCGAGAAGAAGAGGACATGTTTGCGGCCTCGGACCGAGTCGAGCGCGCGACCCATCGCCCCGAGCGACTCCATCAGCTGATTCACGCGTCCGCGCGCGAGGTCGTCGGCCGCCGACGTCGCATTGGCGCGGGTCTCTTTGAGCGCCTCGAGAAGTCGGTCGTCTCCGCCGGTCCCGCTCTTTCCGGGCGGCTCGAACGCGAACGAGAGGGGATCCAGACTCTCGAGCGCGAGCGGGGAGACCCCGAGCGTGTCGATGGCGCGGGAAAGCTGGTCGCGGTCGGCCGTGAAGTTGACGAGCAGCTTCCAACCGCTGTCGACCGAAAGAGTCGAGACGGCCGCGAGATCTCCGTTGCGAACCGCGCGCATGACGAATGCTTTCGCGCCCTCTCGCGCGCGCAGGAGGCCCGAAAGACTCGAGTAGGACATGTCGAACGTGATCAGCCAGTGCCGGCGGGCCGCGGGTTCCGGCGTGGCGGCTGCGTTCCGGCCCGAGGCCGGCTGTCGGAGATCGATGACCTCGAAACGAGAGATCGCCTGCTTCTGGCCGTCGTCGGAGACCTCAAAATCCGCCGCCGTCAATCCCGCGACCGGCTTGCCGTCCTTGCCGATCACGTTGACGGGGATCTCGACGACCGTCACGTTCGCCGTCTCACGAACGCTCGGTGACGGTTCGTTCTGTGCCGCCGCCAGACTCGCCAGCGACGCGGCGAGGCCGAGGAGCTTCGGAAGTCGGCGCCGGGTCCTCAAGACGCCTTTACAACGATCCTCGCCTCGCGCCGTTTTCCACCAAGCCGTCAGCTCTTCGCCGCCCGCACTTCGAAATCGGTGGACGCTTCGGAGGATCTGCGCGAGACGCGATCGGAGACACGGACTTTGAGGACGTAGTGTCCGGCGGGGAGGCCTTCGGGTTTGAAGGTGAGCAGGAGCGCGCGGCCGCCGGAGCGTTCCTTGTCGGAGCGTTTGACGACCTGGACTTCGATGGGCCGGGACTTGCCGTCGGGTCCGGTGATCTCGGAAGAGACCTGCAGGGGTTCCAGCTTCTCCTTTCCGGCGAAGTTGTAGGTCGCGACGACGACGTCGGCAGTCGAGCTGCCGTCCAGAGTCGGCAGCGCGGCCGGAATGAAGGACTC
>DATDNV010000114.1:0-3497 GCA_036518075.1 Thermoanaerobaculia bacterium | reverse complement strand
CGGGGCGCCGGCGTGGCGCGGCATCTGGGGCTGATCGGCGCCACATACGTTTTCGCGCTGCTTCTCCAGTTTCGCCTCGTGCCGAACAGCCGCGCCGCGGCGCTCGGATGCTTTCTGGCGCTGGCGATCCTCGGCGCGCTTCTCTACTCCCGCAATCGCGCCGCGATTCTCGCCTTTGTGCGCGAGCGGCGGGAATTTCTCTGGAAGACGGAGATCGCCTTTGCGATCGGCTTTCTCTTCTTCGTTGGGATGCGCGCGTTGAACCCGGAGATCTATTGGGGCGAGAAGCCGATGGACTTCTCGATTCTCAACATTCTCGTGCGCACGCGCGCTCTGCCGCCGTCCGATCCGTGGTTCTCGGGCGCGCCCCTTCGCTACTACTTCTTCGGCCACGAGATGATCGCGTTCCTGTCGCTCGTGACCGGTCTTTCGACGCGCTACACGTTCAACCTCGCGTTTGGCTGGATCGGCGGAGCGACGTTCGCCGCGGCCTACAGCCTGCTTCGCAACTGGACCGGCACGCGGCGCGGCGGCGTCGCCGGCGTCACCCTGACCGCCGTGCTCGGCAACCTCGCCGGCTTGCGCGAATGGCTCATCAACCAGCCGGCCGCCAAGCAGGGCCGGCACCTGGACTGGCACTACTTCTGGGCCACGTCACGGGTCGTGGCCAACACGATCAATGAGTACCCGCTTTGGAGCCTTCTCTTCGCCGACCTGCACGCGCACGTGCTCGCGATTCCGCTGTTTCTGTTCTTCGCGACGGCCGCGCTCCAGTTCGTCCGAACGCATGCGGAGGAAAGGCCCGGCCTCCCGCAGCGCCTCGCGTCGACCCTGCTCCTCGCCTTCGCGGCAGCGGCGCAGGCGCTGACCAACGCCTGGGACGTTCCGATGCTCGCCGGCCTTCTCGTGTTGACGACGCTCGTCGCCGCCTTTCCCCCGCGCCGCCCTTCCGCACGCGCGATCCTTCGAGCCCTTCTGTCCGGCCTCATCGTCGCAGCGTGCGTGCTGGCTCTGGTTCTGCCGCTTTGGGTCCGGGGCGGAGTCACTCCCGGCCACGGCAAGAACGGCGAGCCTCCGGCGGCCGGGGTCGACATTCTGACCGTCTTCGGCCTGTTCTTCTTCCTCGCCTTCGCCTGGTGGTGGAGCTCGGCGAAGCGCCGCATGGTCGACGGCGGCTGGGGAACGATCCCGGCGACTCTTTGCCTCGCGATTCTCGCGATCGCCGTTGCGATCCTCGCCTTCAAGGCGCCCACCGCGTTCTGTGTCGCCGGAATCCTCCTGTTCTTGCTCGCCGCACTCCTCGCTCGCGGAAACGCGGAGGACCGGCTCGCGTTTGGCTTCATCGCCAGCGCGTTCTTCCTGATTCTGTTTACCGAGCACTTCTACATCTACGACCGGATGAACACGTTCTTCAAGCTGTACCTGGAGAGCTGGCTTCTGCTGGCCGTCGCGACAGCCGCCCTGGTTTTTCGTCCCGCGGACCGGCCGGGCAGCTTTTCACGGTGGTCCACCCTGGCGAAGGCGATCGTCGTCCTGCTCGTCGCCGCATCGCTCTTCACTTCGGTGACCGCGGCGCGCGGAGCCGTCGACGCCGGACTCGGACGCCCGGCGCCGACCGACTACCATGGAGACCCGAAAGAGAGAATCCGTTTCGGCGGCCCGACGCTCGACGGCCTCGCGTATCTCGAGAAACTGCGGCCGGCCGAGTACCGGGCCGTCGCCTGGATCCGCCGCGCGATCGCCGGCACCCCGGTCATCCTCGAGGCGCAGGGGCCGTCCTACCAGGACTTCGGACGCATCTCGATGTTCACGGGCCTGCCCACCGTTCTGGGCTGGGATTATCACGTGCAGCAGCGGGGCAACCCCGAGCCGCAGATCGCGGAGCGCAAGCAGGCGGTCCAGACGATGTACTCGCAGCCCGACTCGGCGGTTGCGGAGCGGCTCCTTCGCCGCTATCACGTCGGCTACGTCTACGTCGGATGGCTCGAGCGACAGACCTACCCGGCCAAGGGGCTCGCGAAGTTCGATCTCGACAAGAACCTTTTCAAGGTCGTCTACGAGAACCCCCAGGCGCGCATCTACCGTGTCATCGGCGGCGACAGCGAGGACGTCGTCGCGCCGCTCCACGAAAAGATCGACGTCGCGCCTGCCCCCGGCACGGCGCCGCCGGACGTCGAGCCGGAAGAGCCGCCCGCGTTCTTCGACGAGCCCAGAGAAGACGTCGCGCCGTTCGGCGGGATGAGAGAGCCGCGCGGCGCCGCGGTCGACGACCAAGGCCGCGTCTGGATCGCGGACTTCGGCAACTCGCGCCTTCGTCTCTTCAACGCGGACGGAGGATTTCTCGGCGGCTGGGGAGGGCGAGGCAACGGAACGTTCGGGCTGCGAGAGCCTTGCGGCATCGCGATCCGGGGCAACGACCTCTACATCGCGGACACATGGAACGGGCGCATCCAGCACTTCACGACTTCGGGCGAATGGAAGCAGTCCGCTCCCGGGCTCTACGGTCCGCGCGGGGTCGCGACCTCGCCCGACGGCTCGGTCTGGGCGACGGACACTGGAAACAACCGCGTCGTTCACTTCGACGCGTCTCTCGAGACACTCGCAACGGTCGGCAAGAAGGGCTCGGGACCCGAAGAATTCCTCGCGCCGGTGGGAATCGCCGTCGGCCCGTCGCGAAACGTGTACGTGGCGGATGTCGCGAACCGCCGCATTCAGATTCTCGACGCCCAGGGTCGGAGACTGCGCGAGATCCGGTTCCCCGGTTGGTCGGAGCCGGCGCTCGAGCCCCATCTCGCCGTGGACGCGGACGAGAACCTTTACGTCACCGACCCGGGGCAGAACAAGGTGATCGCGTTCGACCGGACGGGAGCGGTGCATCGCGGTTGGACCTCCGACAGCGAAGGCAAGGCGTTCGCGCGGCCCACGGGGGTTGCGATCGATCGGAAAACCGCTATTCTGTATGTCGTCAATTCGGGCAACAATTCCGTCGGACAGATCAAACTTTCGGAAAGGAAAACCCCTTGAGAGACAGCCAGAAAGTCCCGTCCGCTCTCCGCGTGTCTTCGTGGCTGGCGGTGGGCGCCTTGGGCCTCTTTTTGACCCCGCTGGCCGGCTGTAAGAAGAGCGAACCGGCTGCCGCCGGAACTGGAACCGAGAGCGCCGCGGCGGCCCCCACGAAGGTCGAAAAACCGGTCGAGAAGGACGTGCCGTTCTCGATCGCGGACGCCCCCAAAGCGGGCGAGGCTCCGTTTGCGGGCATGCGAGAGCCGGTGCAGGGAGCGCTCGACGACAAGGGACGGCTCTGGATCGTCGACTCGGGCAACTCGCGCGTCGCAGTCTTCAACGGCGACGGCGGCTATCTGGGCGGTTTTGCCGGACTCGGCAGCGGCCATTTCGCGCTGCGCAATCCGGCGGGAATCGCCATTCATGGAGACAGCCTTTACGTGGCCGATACCTGGAACGGCCGCGTCAACGGTTACACCCTCTCCGGCGAATGG
>DATDNV010000113.1:0-5812 GCA_036518075.1 Thermoanaerobaculia bacterium | reverse complement strand
CCGACATCATCGGAACTGAATCACGCGAGGACACCGCAGGCATTTCACAGTGACCTGTGTGGTCTGCGTTCCAGTCCCCATCGGATTAGTCGCCGTCAAGGTCACGCTGTACACGCCCGCTCGCGAGAAGGTGTGCGAGGGATTCTGCAGATCCGACGAATTCGCCGCGCCCGAGTTCGGATCACCGAAATTCCATGACCAGTTCGTCGGGCCGCCCGATGACGTATCCGTGAAATGAACGCTCCTGCCAGCCGTAGGCTCCTCAGGCGTGAATGCGAAACTCACCGCCAGCGGTGCGACCGCCACGGTGACTGCGTGATTTCGAAGGCCGGTTCCGCTGGCGCTCTTGGCCGCCAGCGTCACCGTATACACGCCGACGGCGCCGAAGACGTGAGTCGGATTCTGTTGCGTTGAGGTGTTTGCCGAGCCCGAGGTTGGGTCACCGAAGGTCCAGGACCAGGAGGTCGGCGCGCCGTTCGATGCGTCGGTGAACTGGACCGTGACGCCCGGACCCGGCGCCGACGGCGAAAACGTGAACTCGGCCGTGGGAGGAGGCGGCGAGACGGCGACGGTCGCGCTCTTGGAGTCGCTCGCCGTCGCGTTCGTCACTTTCAGCGTGACCGTATAGGTTCCCATGGCGTTGTACACGTGCGTCGGGTTTCTGATCGACGAGGTGTTGAAACCTCCGGAGGCAGGATCGCCGAAATCCCAGGCCCAGAAATCGGCGCCGCTCGACGCATCCGTGAAGCCGACCGACTGACCGATGGAGGGATTCGACGGCAAGTAGGTGAAGTTGGCGACCGGGGGCGGCGGCGGCGTGCTCGACGTCGAAAGAGAAATGTCGTCGAACTCGGCCTGAAGATTGTCGCCCGCCTGGTCCTTCAGGATCGCGAGCGACACCAGCACGCTCACCGCCTGACCCGGCGACAGGAACGGTTCGGAGACCGTGATGAACTTGCCGTCGGTGGCGCCCGCCGCGCTCAGTCGGACGAACTGCGGAAGCGCCGAGCCTCGGCAGTTGTCGAGAGGAAAGAAGTCGAGCAGGACGTACAGAGAACCGGTGTGCTCGACTCGCTTGAGTCCCGAGCTG
Source organism: Thermoanaerobaculia bacterium (assembly GCA_036518075.1). Taxonomy (GTDB): domain Bacteria; phylum Acidobacteriota; class Thermoanaerobaculia; order UBA5066; family Gp7-AA6; genus DATDNV01. The sequence continues at coordinate 4,722 of DATDNV010000113.1, read as the reverse complement.
CTGTTGGGCGAACCCACGAAGTTGATCGGCTCCATGCGGGCGGAGACGTTGTAGAAGAACCCTCCGCTGATCGCGTCGCATTGGGAGGCGGAGGCGGTCTGATTGGGAGGAGCCCCGTCGTTCGTGAGAAGAAGCGTCCCGTCCGACGACCACTGCACCGTGCCGACGCCGGGATCGAGACCCCATCCGTTGAGGTTGGTGTTGAACGATCCGTTGACGATCACTTCCTGCCCAAGCAGATTCGTAGCCGCGAGAAGCAGCAAGAAGGAGATCACGCTGGCAGCGCGGAGCCTGGTCCGTTTGCTCATGAACGCGACAAACAGCAGGGTAGCATACGAGTTTCCGGCGAGAAGACCTCGCTCTTAATGGGCGGCTTAACCCCAATACGAAAGGGGAATCGTAACGCCTTGCTCCGCCGAGCGGTATGCGGCGAAGACCGTGCTCAAGACGTTGCGCGCGAGAATCGCCGCGTCCGGGGAGACGTCTCCTCGGCGGATTCGCGCGATGATCGCTCGGAGATGCTCGACCGTGGCCGAAGCGAACTCGGGCTGGGGTGAACGGACGAGAACGCGGGAGCGGCCGCCCCGTTCGACGCGAACCTCGCCGCCCCGAGCGAGGCTCACTCGCAGGATCGGCCGGCGCAGCTGCTTGACCCAGTCGAGCGAGCCCCGGGCGACTCCGCCGAGGGAGAGACGAATCGATGCTTCCTGCGCATCGAGGCGCATCTCGAGGTAACGCTCGGGCGCCCGGGAGACGCGATGCAGATTCATGGTCGCGACCCGGCCGTCAGGGAAGTCGAGGAGCACCACGACGAGAACGTCCGAGTCGATGCCATGCGGCACTCGAGGAATCCGCGCGGTGACGGCGGTCGGGAGCGCGTCGAAGAAGAAGCAGATGAGATCGAGCGCGTGCGTCCCGAACTCGTAGAGCGTCGACTGGACGAGCGCGGCGCGCCAGTTCTTCTCGAAGGAAGGGGGATGAAACATCTGCTGCCAGACCTGAATCTGGTAGGCCTTGCCGAACTCGCCAGCGCGGAGCCGCTTCTCCGTCTCGCGATAGACGGTCATGAACCGGTACTGGTTGTTGACGGCGAGCAGCCGGCCTGCCGTTGATGCCGCGGCGATGAGATCGTCGGCTTCGGCCACCGAAGAAACGAACGGTTTCTCGCAAAGGACGTGAGCTCCCGCCTCGAGCGCCGCCTTCGTGTGCTCGAGATGGAGGTTGGGCGGCGTTCCCACGATCACCAGATCCGGACGGCATTCGGCCAGCAGCTCGCCCGCGTCTCGGAAGACCCGGGGAACCGGAAAGAGCTCCGTCGCCAGCCGCGCGTTCTCCGCCGACGATTCGGCGCCGCCGACGAGTGTCAGCTCGGGAAGCGCCTTGATCGCAGGAAGATGAATCCGCCGCGCCACGCCGCCCAGCCCGATCAATCCGACCCTCAGCGCATCGCTCATCGGCGCGGCAGTATAACGATTGGACTTCCCGTGTCGGGAAGACGCGCCGCTCAGGAGATTCGACGTTTCTGCGCGAGAACGATCTGCACGTCACCCAGCGGCGCGAGGAATGGAACCCGACGAACGACCGCGTCTTCGACGCGCGCGTACAGATCCAATGCGGAATTGATCGGCGCCGGAGGGAGTGTGAGCGAGAGACCGTGGGGGCGTTGCTCCTCATGCCCGCCCCGGGAAGGGCGCCGCCAGTTGCTCCACAGACGGGCCAGCGGGTGAAGAAGCACCTGCCGAAGAATCGAAAAACCCTGCTCCGAAACGAGACGCGCGAGCGACTCGCGGTCGTAACGGCGATGAAGCGACGGGCCCGCCTCGACGGGCGCTCCCAGATTCGACCTCAGACAAAAGAAGCCTCCGGGCTTCAGAACCCGATGGACCTCGACAATCGCGCGGCGGTCGTCCCCGTCCGGCAGGTGCTGCAGCACGTCGTTCGAGATGACGAGATCGACCCCCTGCGATACGACCGGCAGCGCGACGACCGACGCGTCCATCAGACGGCGCAAGGCGTGGCCCCGGGCGAGACGGAGGGCGTCGAGAGACAGGTCCGCGCCGATCCCTCGCATCCCAAAGCGCTCCGCGCCGAGCGCAGAAAGAAAACCTCCCGTGCCACAGCCCGCGTCGAGGACGATGCCGGCTCGCGCGCCCAGAGGCCGAATCAGGTCGATCGCGACGCGCCGCACGGAGCGGCACCACCAGTGACGGCGCTCGAGAACGTCGAGACGCTCGTAGTAGGACTCAGAGAAGATCGCAGGGGCGGAGGTCACGGCGGCGCCGCCCTCTGCATTGCGCGATCCACCTCGCGCCACACCAGGAAGAGCATGACGGTCTCGGAAACGATCGTCGCGATTCCGGCGCCGCGCATCCCATAGCGGCGGATCAGGAGGAGATTCAGTCCGACGTTGACCGCCGCCGCCCAGAGGGTCGGAGGCACGTTTCGCTCGGACCTCTTGAGCGCCACCAGCGCGTGGCGGAATTGGGCGCGCACGCCCACGACGGCGGCCGAGACGATCAGCAGGCGCAGGGTGATGATGCTCTCCTGATAGGCCTGACCAAACGTGAGGCGGAGCAGCTGCGGCGCGGCGGCCACCAGGACGATCGTCGCCGCCAGCCACGTGATGGCGCTCGTCCGGACGGTCCAGTTCAGGGTCCGCGCAAACCGGTCCCGGTCCACCGCCGCCCGCGCGATCGACGGAAAGACCGCGGTCGAATACGAAGCGCCCAGCATGCTGAACACGCCCGCGATCCGTGTCGCCGCGCGATAGAGGCCGACGTGCCGTTCGTCGAGGATGAACCCGAGGAGCACGACGTCCGCGTTGTAAACGACGAGGCTCGCCGCCGCGTTCGCCGCGAGGGGCGCCGCTTCCCGCAAAAGAGATCGCGCGAGACCCGGGTGAGGCAGCACCGGGAGCGAGGCGAAGCTTCGCCACGCGATCACCGCCAGTAGAATCGTGGTCGCCGCGCTTCCTGCCGCCGAGAGCACGGGGACTCGGAGCGTCTGCCCGGAGTCGCGCACGAAGGCAAACACTCCTCCCGCGTAGATCGCCTGGCCCAGGATTCCGGCGGCCGCCACGCGTTTCATGCGTTCCAGCCCCTGGAAGGTCCAGTTCAGCCGCGCGGCCTCGATCCATACGACGAGGAACGTCAGCAGAAGGAGCAGGCGGATCTCGGCGAGCCTCGGAACGACCAGCGTCAACAGCATGAGAACGGCGCAGGCGGCGGTGGCGAGGCGCAGACGAAGGGCGACGATCGTGCGGGCGAGGGTGCGCGCATCCGAGGGGCTCGCGGCGACGTGAAGGGTCCCCACGATGTCCAGGCCGAACGTCGCGAACGCGGACGCGTAGAGGACGATCGCGCTCGCAAATTCCACACGGCCGAAATTCCGGACGCCGAGGACGCGGGCGACGTGGATGGTCGCGAGAAACGAGAACGCGCGGGCGGCGATCTCACCGAAGCCGAGCGAAAAGGTGCTGCGCCAGATGCGCTGGCGATCGACGATCGCCGTCACGCGAACCGGCGTCGCAAGTGGCGAGCGGAACCGAGAACGAAAGCGACCCCGGCGGCGGCGAGGTGAACGAGGTGAAGAGGAGCCGCTCGAATCGCGAAGAGCACTCCGCGCTCCCGAGCGAGAAACGCGAGCACGTCGGACGCCGAAACCAGGGCGGTGATCACGGCCAGACCGCTCAACCACAAGAGCCTGGGCTCCAAGAGCGCGCCGAGGGCGGCGGCGATCGCGACGCCGGTCGCGCCGACGCCGACCCGATGTCGCCATCCCAGGTTCAGATCGTTCGGCATCTTGCCGGATGCCAGGATCAGCTCGGTCCATGGCAGGCCGCGCCGAAAGATGTCGGTCGAGATCATTCCCAGAAGCGACCAGTGCTTCAGATGAGTTCCTTGAGCGCTCTTGACCAACTGCATCCGGCCGCCGCTCTTCCGGAGCCGATCGCCGAGATCGATGTCTTCGATGGAGGGATGGGGATAACGCTCCGCGTCGAAGCCGTGGATTTTTTCGAAAGCCGCGCGGCGAATGGCCCCCAGCCCCGCCCAGAACGTGAATGCGTCCTCTCGTCCGCGCTGGTGGACGAAGTGGTGAAGCAGGTTGCGGTACTGCGAAACGAGGTTGGGGCGGGGTGGGGACGAGTCGTAGGAACCGAAGACCGCGTCGATCTTCGGATCCCGCTCGAGCACGCTCGTGAGCGTTCCGATCGCTTCCGGCTGGACGCAGACGTCCGCGTCGACGAAGACGAGGAGGTCGCCGCGCGCCTCCGAGACACCGGCGTTGCGGGCGCCCCCCGGCCCGACGCGGCGAGAGAGGGAGACGACGCGCGCGCCGCTGGAGTTCGCGATCCGGTTCGTTTCCTCGTCCTCGCCTCCGTCGGAGACGACGATCACTTCGTCCGGCCGCAATCGGGACGCGCCAATCGCCTGGAGGCAGGCGGGGAGAGTTCCCGACGCCCGATAGGCGGGAACGATGACGGAGACGGCGTGAGCATGCATGCGATTCGAGGCGTCGATCGATTATATCGGCCGGTCTGCACGGTTCGGATTTGGCGCGGCCGTCGGCGGGAGAGATTCCGCGTGATTCAATGATCTCGTGCTCGGCGGACAACACGATCGGGATTCACGGCGCGGCCGCTGGTTCTCGGGCCTGCTCTTCGCCTACGTCGTCCTGATCCTCGTTCGCGCCGCGCCGCTCATCGAGTCCTATGCCCGTCCG